>CAZITZ010000058.1:6771-8527 GCA_964542295.1 uncultured Desulfurococcaceae archaeon | reverse complement strand
GCTAGATCGGTTCTTGGAGCCTATTTAGAATATCTTGAAGCTTCCATATTCATTGCTGGTGTGATTAGCATAGGGGATCTATTGAATTACTTTATGAGAGGAATTAGTGGCTTTATAGCTGGATATACTAGGTCAAGCCGAATGTATTGGTGCCTTGTACTATTAGGTTATTCTATAAATTTATTTGCTGTTCCATTATTAGCGTTCGTTGGAAAATGGGAATTAGCATTTATTCTTGTATTAATTGAGAGATCGGGTAAGGGCCTTAGAGCACCTGTTAGAGATGTTATTCTAGCAGAAGTTACTGAAGGTATTGGTAAGGGTAAAGGTTTTGGTTTACATGAATTAATGGATCAGATGGGGGCTATCCTTGGCCCAGGATTTGTTGCATGGAGCTTATATAATAGTGGAGGCGATTTTAGACTTGCATTTAAGTATTTATTCATACCTGCCTCCATAGCCATATTACTAGTAATAATAGCTATGTCTATCTATCCTAGAATACGTTCTGTAGAAACAACTCCCAAAAACGCATTGAGGTTCAGAGGTTTTAGTAGAAGATATTATCTATACATAGCTTCAATGATGTTCCTATCAATGGGATTTATACATTGGCATGTAGTATCATATTATATTGAGCAACAAGGTATTATTAGTAAATACCTTATAGCATCATTATATCTAATAGCAATGGCATCTGATGCAATAATAGCATTACCAGTAGGTTTTCTCTATGATAGAATTAAGCTAAAGATACTTCTAATAACACCATTATTGCCAGTATTAATTATCATATTATTTACAAGTATTTCTATTCAAACACTATTTATTATGAGTATTATGTGGGGTATATTGATGGGGATATATGAGACCGCAATGCGGGCATCCATAGCAGATCTAGTTGAAGCTGGATCAAGAGCATATGCATATGGATTATATGGATTAGTATTTGGTAGTTCATGGACTATTGGAAATGTTCTTATAGGCTTCTTATTAAGCAATAGGTGGAGAAATTATTTGATAACATATGTGTTGATCGTAGAATTTATATCATTTATTATACTCTTAAAAATAGTTAAGGAACAGGGAGCGGCTAGCTCATAATATCTTCTTCTATAGTTTTTGCTATGAGCGGTGCAATAGATACTCTACTAATTGGACTTAAAACAGTATCAGTTGCAATCATGTCGAGTGGATTATATGATAGTATTTTCTCATAAGCTTCCCCAACAAGTAGTGCATGGACACATGTTACAAGTACTTTTTTAGCTCCAAGATTATAGAGGGCCTTTAGTGATTCAGCCATAGTGCCACCTGTACTAATTATATCATCAACAATGACTACATCTCTATTACTCACATCTACATTAGCAGCTTCAATAATAACTTCTTCAGCAGAAACTCTCTTCTTAATAAGAACATCATATTCTAAGCCTCCTAAGCAATCAGCCATAACCTTAGCCCATTGCAAAGACTCTTCATCAGGACCTATGACTATAGGTTTATCCAGATTATAGTGTTTTTTAACATAATCAGCTAGTAAAGGTATAGCTGTTAAATTATAGAAATTATCGCCAAATAAAGTTCTTGGATCACTTATTCTATGTAGATGCATATCAATAGTATAGATGCCTTCAGGCCCTATATCCCTAAATAATTTAGCTAATATTTCAATACTAACTACTTCTCCAACGGTAAACCTCTCATCCTGCCTAGCATAAGCCATATAAGGTATAAATGCATAAACCTTTTCAGC
>CAZITZ010000058.1:4793-6671 GCA_964542295.1 uncultured Desulfurococcaceae archaeon | reverse complement strand
AATTTAAATAATTATCCATGGCTATTATAGAATGCTTCTATATTTAATGGATTCAGCCCTCACACGGTTCTTCATAGGATATATTGTATCCTCTGTTCCGAAGTCGTTCATCATACCCGTATATTTTGTTGTAATAATCTCTATTATATCCCTTATCTATTAATTAGAACTGGGTGGGGTATTGTGAAGCCTGCTCTTATAGTTATAGATATGCTTCATGAATTTGTCTATGGCAGGCTTCGTAGCCCTGATGCCCAAGCTATCGTACCAAATATTAAGAGGCTTATTGAGGAAGCCCATAAATATGGTGTACCAGTAATACATGTAGCTGATAACCACCTACCCCACGATCATGAGCTTAAGATCTGGGGACCTCATGCACTAGCTGGTTCTCCTGAAGCTAGGATCATAGATGATCTAAAGCCTCGGAATGGAGATATTGTACTATATAAACGTACTTATAGTGGCTTTCGAGATACTGGCCTCGATATGTTATTAAGGGATCTAGGGATAGATACAGTTATACTTACAGGTATCCATACACATATCTGTGTTTTACATACAGCATCAGATGCTTTCTATTATGGATACAATATTGCCGTTGTAAAAGATGCTGTTGCAGCATTTAGTAGGAAAGATCATGAATATGCATTAGAATTCATGGAGAAGATATATGGTGCTAAAATAGTATCAATAAATGAAGCACTAGAGATCATTCGTAGGAAGGAATAGGCACTGGCTTATTAGTATCAGGATCTAAGAGTATTTTAAATCTAGTATTATATGTTTTAAATAATAGATCCTTTTTAACAATATCATCTATAGTTCCATAGCCAATAATCTCTCCATCTCTTAACAAAACGATTTTTGAGGCAGTGTTAATAGCAAACAATATATCATGTGTTGTAAAGATAGTTATCGATCTTCTACTAAGTTTTTTAATAATCCTTGAAACTACAATCTTTGAACTCATATCTAGATGAGCATCAGGTTCATCTAGTAAAATAACCTTAGGCTCTCTCGCCAAAGCCATGGCAAGTATTACCTTCCTTATTTCACCAGAACTTAGTTCATCAAGCCTTCTATCCTTAAGCTCATATATTCCGAGTATTTCCAATACTTCTAAGGCTTTCCTAATATCTTCTTCTGTCTCAAAGAAGCTTTTTGATATAGGATACCGTGAAGTCAATATTGCATCAAGTACTGTTAATGACAGCATCTCAGGAATATCCATATCTCCAGCATAAGACAGTATTCTCGCTATAACTTTATGCGGCGTATGAGAAACTTCATAACCATTAATATATATTAATCCACTATATCGAATAATTCCTGCAATAGCCTTTAATAGACTTGTTTTACCAGCGCCGTTAGGCCCGATAACTCCTAGAACTTCTCCTCTTTTAACAACTATATTAGCATTTTTTATAGCAATTATTTTCCCTTTTTTATAAACAACTTTTACATCGTCTAAGACGATCTTATTAAGTGTCATTAAGCCCTTCCCCTAAATCTTTTTATTAATAGAAATAAAAAGAATGGGGAACCAAAAGAAGATGCTAGGGCACCAACAGGAATTTCTCCAAATAAATTAGATAAAATAATTCTAGAGAAATTGTCCGTTGAAATAAGTAATAGTGAACCAATTAAACCAGATATTGGAATTACAAGTCTATTATCACTTGATTTAATGATTAAACGAGCTATATGAGGAGATACTAGCCCTATAAATCCTATAATACCAGATACCATCACTACTATAGAAGCAGTTATTCCCGATAAAATAGTTATTATTCTTCTTATGAATCTTGGATCATATCCAAGTTGTTTTGCATAATCATCCCCTATAACCAATGCATTTAATGACTTTGAAAATAC
>CAZITZ010000058.1:2669-4693 GCA_964542295.1 uncultured Desulfurococcaceae archaeon | reverse complement strand
CCGCCTCCTATACCTAGAATATATGGGTCTACAAGTGGATTTCTAAGACTTGATTGGAGAAATGAGCCAGTAAATCCTAGAATTAATCCTGATAATAAAGCCACTATTAATCTAGTCTCTCTATATAATAGTATTTTATCCATAATTTGTTGAGGTACTTCATTTAGACCATAATATAGTGAGACATAGTATATCACTCCAATTAATAATAGAATAGTTATTAATGACGTAAAAAAATAAATATATCTTTTAAGCAAGTTAACATCCACCAATAGCATTGAATAGTTTATACACTATTAGTAAAGCAGCATCACCCAATCTAGGCCCCGGTCTCACAAGAATATCTGTTTCTGTACTATTAAGTATGATTATTGGTTTCTTAAGCAATGGCAGTCCAGATTCATTTATTACATTGTAATCTATACCCATAGACGCAATGATTATAGCGTCCGGATCCCATCTTGCTATATCCTCAATACTTGCTACACTCCAACCAGTTACTTCAGCAGCATTATCTAGTCCTATATTATTAAGTAGATCATCTATATACGTCTGTTCACCGGAAACCCATATACCATTATAGAAACCTACTACTATGAGTACTCTTGTTCCGTTTAAACAATTCTCAATAGCATATTGCTCTGCATTTTCAATCTTTAATGAAATATTGCTCTTTAATTCAGAAGCTTTATCCTCAACATCGAATACATTAGCAATGATATCTATGTCTCTATATATATCATTTATAGATGAAGAACTTCCGCCATGAAGATATATAACCGTTAACTCATACTCATAGAATGTTTGATTAAGCTTTATATGCGCACCCATATCAGCTAGGATTAAGTCCGGATTTAATGATATAATTTTTTCAATATCTATTGTACTCCACCAATAACCTCCTACATCAGAGATATTATGCTCTCTGCAATAATAGTTAATCCCAAGATAGGATGAATTATACGAAAAACTATCAACACCTATTAGCTTATCTTCTTGACCAAGCATGAATACCAGCTCTGTTATACTTGGAGCCAATGATATAATTCTCTCAGGTGTTTTATTTAATGATATAGTTCTGTTCAATGCATCGACTATTGTTAGTTCACTGGGAACATTATATTCAGCTGGAACAGTATACTTAAAGTAAACCAGTACTGAAACTAAAATTATTATGACAATTACTACAGTGATTAATATAGTCTTGTGTTTATCCACCATATGGATACCCTAACCATATAGTAAGTATCTAGAAATATAAGTTTATTGCTGTAAATATAAGCACTTATTCAGAGGATTACATTCGAACCATGTTTGGGTATCCTATTGAACTTTTCGTAAATATGTTGAGGTAAATTACATATTAGGTGTAAAGCCTCAAGTTCCATGGGATGAGGATCAGCAACTATAATAATACTATGTGGTGGAGGAGGATAATCGTAATTACCTAGATTAGGCAGAAGATCTGCTCTAACATATTCATTCTCTGTACCTACTTGCGCTAGACCTACAGCTACTACATTTCTCAATCTATTACTACCACTATACTCTATTTCAAGATCTAAAAGTATCTCTACAGCTTCCTTTATTGTCATAGCAATCCCCTTTTCAAGCTTTAGATCTAGAAGAACAAGTGTATGTAGCCTTAGATCCATGTTATTATATATAGTCTCAATAACACTATATGGCTTAAATACATGGGGATATACAAGTGTAACGGTTTTGCCGAAACGATATGCTTGTAGACCTGTAGCACTAGGAGCAAGAGAGTATATACTTACACCATGAACTACTTGAACATCGATACCCCTGGCCAGAGCCTCAATTCTAATAGCATCATGAGTCGTGGCTATAAATGGATCTCCTGGTACTATGATCGCGATATTCTTTTCCCTAGCCTCTTTTACAATAAAATCTATGCTTTCGCCCTCTAACACTGATCTATTAGCTACAACTATTTCAGCATCTCTTTTAGTATATTTCATTATAAAATCAATTGAAAAATCGGGTAGTATGCTAGTATA
>CAZITZ010000058.1:0-2569 GCA_964542295.1 uncultured Desulfurococcaceae archaeon | reverse complement strand
CTGCCTATTGTTGTTGGTTTAAAGAAGTATATTGGTTTAAGAAGTCCATGTATAGGAGAGACAGGTGCCTTCATATATTTCGGATCAGATGATCTTGTAGAACTATCAAAGCTATCTGCACGTGATGTATTATTAGATGTTGAGAGAAGATTCAATGAATACATTATTAGTTCGTGGCAGAATATTTTTAGATACCATGATTTTGCAGTTAAAGTTAGGAAAAAGTATAGAGATCAAGCAATTGAGGTTTATAATGTGGTTAAAGAATATGTCTTAAAGAAATATAGTCACGTTAGACCGGGATTTAGTGGCTACGCCATCCATTTTACACCAATCGATGCTGGCAAAGATAAAGCATTAAAATATGTAATGAATAAGTTGGGAATCGATCGAGAAGAGGCCGTGGCTATAGGAGATAGTTTTATGGATGCGGAAATATTTAGTATTGTAGGTTTAGGAGTAGCTGTGTCCAATGCTGATGAGGAATTGAAAAAACAGGCAGATATAATTCTTAGTAAACCTAGTGGCTTAGGTTTTGTTGAACTTGCTAAAATGGTTCTTAGTAAGTGATATATTTTCATTAACTGATTCCATTATAGTAGTTAGTTGCTTCATTACAGTAATAAATAACTATTTATTCTAATTATGGATATGGGATATTGGGGAAATAGAATATTATGGATTGATAGAAATGGATCTAGTGTTCGTTAAAGCAGGTGGTTCATGGATCACGTTCAAAGACAAGCCTTTCTCTATAGATTATAATGCCTTAGAGAAACTTACTGAAATACTCTTACTATCAAGTAATAAAGCAAAGATCGTGCTTGGGCATGGAGGTGGATCGTTTGCCCATCCAGTAGTTAAGTCTAGACAAGTATATGGAGATCGTAAGACCCTTATTTTATGCCATAAGGCTACGAAGACACTTAATCAAATAATTGTTACAAAACTCATCGATCATGGTTTAGACGTATTATCTATACAGACCAGTAGCATAGTTTTATGGAATGGTAGAGGCTATAGAATATTTGTTGAACCTGTTAAGCAGGCAATTGATAAAGGCTTAATACCTATTGTTTATGGCGATTGTATACTTGATCAATATAGTTACTACCGTGTTATTTCTACAGAGGAGTTGTTTGCCGTACTTACCATGGAGCTTAGGCCTAGGAGGATAGTTTATCTTGAAAGAGTAAGTGGAATATATACAAAGGATCCAATGAAGTATAGTGATGCAGAGCTTATACCATTAATCAATAAAGAAAATTATAAAGAAATACTAGATCTACTTGAGGAATCCTATGGAATAGATGTAACAGGCGGTATGAAGACAAAGATCGAGAAAGCATTAGAACTGGCTAAGGAATATGGTATTGATAGTATAATTGTATCAGGATATAATGTAGAAGATGCTGTAAAGGCAATAACTGGAGGGATGATAAAAAGAGGAACACTTATAACATGGTAGAAGATTATTCACAAGTAGATGAAGAACGCTGGATTGTCTGATAAGTGATGACTTCCGGCCTTACAGATCAGTTTTAAATAGATCATAACCATTAGACTATATAGATCGTTAGTTTATCCTCTTCCCTATAGAAATAAGCTTCCTTCTTACCACTCATAGCTATTGTAACAGTATCATTAGTTAAAATTATGTAATCATAGAGGTATTCTCCCGGGGTAATTATTGTCATGTATTCATTAAAGCTTAGTTTTTGATACATGACCTCGAATTTATCCAATGTATATTCTTTTAATAGCTTGCCACGCTTATTAATTGGTTCTATCCCATTTCTAGGATATACATATATGTATTTCTTCTTAGCTTTTCTACCAGATTCCCCTAACTCATAATCAGTAACTCCATTAATGAATATGATTGCTCTTGGCCTTAAAATAATCTTTAGATCGCCAGTAATTATTTCTAGTTCATTATTTCTAGCTTTAAAGTCTATACACCCATTTCTCCATGCTACACAGATCTCCATGATCTATCCCGTCTAGTCCTATAATACCTACTATCTAATCATATACTATGCACTCTCTAGGTACATAAGGTATTAAGTAAATATCCTTAGTAGCCTTATACACTGGAATATTATGCTTCTTTAAACAATCAACATCTATTCTGAGAACAACAGGTTTTCCATGTCTTCTACCAGTCTCTAGTGCATTCTCAATACTTGTTGTTGCATGTACAAAGCGTCGTTTCATAGGCTTTAAACCATCTCTCAGTATACTTTTTAGCCTGTCAATACTAGATCCATGATATAATGTATCTGGGTAATGGACCTCATATTTTATTCTTACATCAATGCTATGCCCATATCTAGCTCTAATAAGATTGCCCTTAATCTCAAACCTACCTTTAGGATCAAGCTTAGCAATGGCTATGATATGTTCTTTAGTAACCCACTGATATAGTTCTTTATTCCTCCACCTAGTTTTAATACCATATACAAGATCATCTATATCTACCCATCCATCTCTATTAACATTAACACCGATCTCCCAGGGATAATGCCTTAAAAGACCAGATAATAACTTACTTAACCTTATTCTTCTA
>CAZITZ010000057.1:6866-8535 GCA_964542295.1 uncultured Desulfurococcaceae archaeon | reverse complement strand
GTAAATGTAGCCACTGTTGTTACAGTAGCTAATTTACTTGGTTATGTTCATGGAGAGGCAAAACTCCTCTTAATCCCCGTCATACTTGGCTTTGAAACAAGCATTGTATTCAACTTCATACTTCATGAACTATGGACTTTCCGTGAAATGAGGCTTCCAAGAGGCTTTATAAATAGGCTAAAGAGATTACTTAAGTATCATTTATCAAGTATAGCTAGTTTCATAATTCAGTCAAGCGTTATACTTGTTCTTACAGGTCTCTTGTCAGTCGATCTAGCATTATCAGCTTTTATAGGTATATTCCTTGGTTTTATAGCCAATTATATAATTGGACGTACAATAACATGGCACTATAGATAAAGAGCTCTGGTGATTGTGTTTGAAAGGATTTTCAATAATCCTGCCTACTTATAATGAAGCAGACAATGTGAAGATCTTAATACCTAAATTAGTCAATATATGGAGTTCTCAAGAATTTAATTATGAAATAATAGTAGTAGATGATAATAGTCCAGATGGTACTGCAGAAATAGCTAGAAAGTTTGCAGAGACTTATCCTATAAAAGTATTTGTTAGAACACGTAGACTAGGTTTATCCTCAGCAATAATATATGGTGCTAGAAAGGCATCATATGACTACGTTATTGTAATGGATGCTGATCTACAGCATCCTCCTGAAAAAACAATTGATATAGCTTATTCACTATCTAGTGGATGCGATATAGCTGTAGCATCAAGATATATTTCTGGAGGAGGAATTGAGGGATGGAGTAGAATTAGGCTTTTAGAGAGTAAAATTGCGACTTATCTGGCATATATGTTGCTCCCGGTAACAAGGAAAACAAGTGATCCTATGAGTGGATTTTTTGGATGTAAAAGAGAATATTTACTAGATCCACGTATAAAGCCTATTGGATATAAAATTCTTATAGAAATAATATGTTTAAATCCTAGTGCAAGAATATGTGATGTCCCATACGTATTCAAGTCACGGCTTTATGGAGGAAGTAAGCTTGGCTCGAGTGTGATATTGGACTATATTAAACAATTAGTATATCGTAGATTCCATTAGGCCCCCTACTCTAAGCATATCTATGCCCTTTAATTGATCCCATTGGATATCTAAACCTATGGATTTAGCGGCTATAACTAGTGCACCTAATACTGGCCTATATTTTAGTCTTTCAACAACTACTCCCGAGATATCTCTCAATAAAATATTTTCAAACTCTTCTCTAACAATATCTATATTGAATATTCCACCAGTATAATATACATGGATCTTGCCAATGATATTTAGTTTTCTAGCTACAGCTTTAACAGCCTCGGCGAGTTCTGATGCAGCATTTTTTAATATTTTCTTAGCAATCTGATCTCCTGCCTCATAGGCCTCTTTAACTATTGGAGCAAGTGAGGCTATCATTTCAACACTAAAACCTATTTGGTAAATAACGTATGATAGTTCTTCTTTATCTTTAACATTAAAGTGTTTAAGAACAAGATCGGCTAATGGTCCCCTAGGTAATCTACCGTCAAGCATCTTAATAGCTGTTTGTAATGCCTGGTATCCTATCCAGAAACCACTGCCTTGATCTCCTAGGAGCCATCCATGATCTCCTGCGATGTATCTATTTCTTCCATCCCATCCATAAGCTATACTTCCGGTTCC
>CAZITZ010000057.1:0-6766 GCA_964542295.1 uncultured Desulfurococcaceae archaeon | reverse complement strand
ACTATTGCAGCCTCTGTCTTACTACCTCCCCCATCTACACCAACTATATACGCCAATTCATATCAACCGCTGGATTTATTACTTGGATATGCTATGTTCTTTATAAGAGTGTAATGGATTAAAAAGGATTATTAATGGTGATCATTATGGGAGGAAAACATGGGAAATACATTTATGTTGAGAGAAAAGATGGATGGTATGTTAAAGTTAGAGTTTTGAAGAGCCGTGATCCATCTGATCCCGATAAATACATTGTTATAGGTCCTAAGGTAAAGGAACCTCCTTATACGTATAGGGTTATGAAAGAGGATGATCTCCCAGATCTTGTTAAGGAGAAGTTATATATGGTTTAAATATTTTAGCTACTATTCCTACCTTTTAACTAGAGAGTGCTGAGGCCGACATAGACCGATCCATTCATGGAGATGAAGAAGGGTCGATTGTCTGAGATCTTTGAGATTCTTAGAATAATAGGTGTGGAAATTGTTTGAAGTAATAGAGATTAAAATGCATGAAGATATTGATAGGGCTAGTGAGCAGTTAAGGAATCCTGCTTTCGGAGCATACATTAATCTTGAAGGAATATTTTATGGAGTTGAACGCATTATTGGTGACACTGTATCTAAAATATTTAAGATAGTACTGGATAAAAGTAAGGACAAGTGTTTCTATATTAGAATAAGTCTTAGGAGTAAAGAAACCAATAAGTGGGATGAACTTGTATCAATAATATGTGGATCCACAATCATTGCTGCCTATGGGACTATAGCTGGAAAGGAAGAGATAGGAGGAAATGTTGTATCGAAGATTGTAGAAAAAATAAATAATAAGTACTACGTTTCTGCATTACTAGAATTCATAGAGTTACCTCTTGATTTTCCAGTTAAGAGGTTTGGAGTTTCTATAGAATCAGTTATTGAGGAATCTCCTGTTGTGGAGGAGAAGAGGATCGAGAAATCACTAGTTTCTAGAGAGACTATTACTCATACACCGGGTCCGTCACCAGCTTCAACAATATCCATTAGGTCGAGTATGGAGAAAACTCAAATACTTCCTAAAACTGTCATGAAGAAGTTTTATCAGAAAATTTTGCCTAGAATACCCTCTATGACGCGTCCAAGAGAGGAATCTTCTAGTGAAAAAAGTATTACTGAAACCATACATGATGTACTTTCCTATGAAAAATATCTTCTAAGGATTATGGAAGAAATAATAAATAATACCTTTCCAGGAGAAGTAAACATCTCTACTCTAAGAATTAGGAGAAGAGGCGATCGATTACTTGCCGAAGTTAATGTCGCTAAGTTAGGTCTTGTTATGAAGAGAGAAAAAATGATGAAAATAGCTACTTTAATAGCAGATCTTATTAGGAAGATAATAAATGAAAACAGGGAATATCTTAAATTCAAAGGAGTAGATGTTGTTGTAAAGCACGGCTGGGATCTAGTAAAAGTATCAAGATAATCTAGGAATAAGAAATAAAAACCAAAATATAAGTAATCATAAACGCTGAGAAGGGCCCGTAGCTCAGCCTGGTAGAGCGGCGGACATCGCCAACCAGATCTGGTTGGTGGGGGCTGAAGCTCTTAACCCGTAGGTCCCGGGTTCAAATCCCGGCGGGCCCGCTTTTCTAATTTGTTTAATAAGGTTTCATTGAATATTTTACAATAGGTTGTGAACAGATATGCTTAGAAAAATTTATGATAATATATATGTTGTTGGGGATACTAGGACTCTATTTATTGATGGAGTTAATGCACTTGTATTTGCTGATCTACATTTAGGCTTTGAAGAAGATATGGCTAGGAATGGCTATTTTATTCCAAGAGCCCAACTTTCAAGGGCAATGAAATTTATTGATAGGGCTTTCTCTATAGTAGATAGTATTGATACTATTATTATTGATGGTGATTTAAAACATGCATTTGATAAGCTATTAAGGCAAGAGAGATATGAAGTTAAGAAATTCCTAGATTATTTAATTAATGAAAAGAATATTAAAGAAATAATAATCATTAGAGGCAATCACGACAATTATATACCAATTATACTGAAGGACTACAATATAGGCTTACATATTACATATGATTTGAATGTAGGGGATCAGAAAATACTACTGACTCATGGCCACTTAGACATTAACATAGGAGGATATGATGCTATAATAATAGGCCATGAGCATCCAAGTATAGGTATAGTTGATGAACTTGGTCTTTTAACAAAAGTTCATTGTTATTTAAAAACTCCGACGACTAGCGAGACCTATATAATAGTACTACCGGCACTTGGTGCTTACCAAGCCGGCAATACTATTTCTCTCGATCGGGATAATTACTTGTCACCGATTATGAGAAAATATGGTTTAATTGAAGAAACAATACCCATTGCTGTAATAGAAGATACAGGGGTATTAGAGCTTCCAAGACTCGGGATACTATTTATGCGTGAGCAAATGGTTTCATAATAGTTTATAAACCATTTATAAACCATAAAATTCATGGTTTATAAGGGAGGTGTTCTAGGTGAGTGAAAAACTCGAGATAAAGCCAACTACTAATATTGAAAACATAGTAGCTACTGTTATACTGGACCAGACACTAGATCTTAATGCTATTGAGAGAAATGTACCCAATGTAACTTATCAACCAGATCAATTCCCGGGACTTATTCTTAGACTTGATAAACCCAAGACTACGGCATTAATATTTAAATCAGGTAAAATGGTTGTTACTGGAGCTAAGAGTACTAAAATGCTGATACAGGCTGTTAAGAGAATAATTTATTTGCTACGTAAACACGGCATATTGATCACTGGTAGACCCAAGATACAGGTACAGAATATAGTAGCATCTGGAGATATACATGCACAAGTTAATCTCGAGAGAGCGGCCTACTTATTGGAGGATAGTATGTATGAACCTGAACAGTTTCCTGGTTTGATCCATAGGATGAGGGATCCTAGGGTTGTGCTATTGATCTTTAGTAGTGGTAAAATGGTAATAACTGGTGCTAAGGAGGAACGTGAAGTAGAGGACGCTGTTGTTAGGATAGCTGGTAGACTAAAAGAACTTGGTTGTCTTAAACCAAGAATATAGGGCTTTTTCTAAAGATTAATTCAAGTTTCTTTCTAGCCTACTATACTCTTATGAGCTTCTAACTATATTAGGTATTTTATTCATATGAATACTATAGATGATGAAGTGGGCAGCCATGGACCCTTTGAGGGATGAAGAGCCTAGTCTCACACTGAAGAATGTAATGGGTACCATTGTTGTAATGGACCTCGATAAGTTCGAAGAATACGTTAGGCTACATGGCCTTGATCCCTATAAGCCTAATATTATTACTAGTACCTTATCTCATTTAGTTAATGATTTTGCCCTAAAATGGCAAGGTGTAATAATTTATGGTTTAGACTGGAAACGAGGTACAGAAGAAGCTATAATAGAGATCCCATTTATACATCCTAATGAGGTAAAGGGAGATCTCGATAGAATACGTTCTACAATAAAGAATTTAGGTGCAAGCATTACAATTATAGCGATCTACGACTATGTATTGGCTAAACCAGCAAGAGATCGTAGGGAAGCATACTATGGTACACCTGGTAGAGCTAGAGCCATGCGTCTTCTTAGAAGGCTTAAAAGGAAAGGCGGAGACATAGTTATGGTATTGGGTTGATCGGCCCAGTCCTCATATCTTTTTAATTCTCTTTAGTGTTTTCCGCATAGTTATGTTAATGAGCATTATTGTAGCTATCAATAATAGGATAAATGAAGGCAGTGCCAGTATTATGTATGGCTTATGCTCAATTGTATAGGATAACTTTGCTACTAGACTACAATTATATGGTTGTATAGACATTATAGTATCTAAACCATAGATCTTTATATCCTTAAATGATTGATAAGGCTCTACTACTACATTATAATACGTGAAATTACCGACTGGATAGACTTTTATAAATGATATATTAATTGTACATGGACAATACGATCTTACTTCCATGGAAGCATTATATGGCATAGAAGAATCAGTATAACCATATATTATATATATTGGCTCATACACTCCATTAGTTAGATCTAGTTCAACAGTATCAATACGTGTTTCATATGTTGACTGAAGCGCCAACATGGATAAGGCTAATGCAAGCAATAGAATTACTGCTATAATTGCAAGGATCTTCAACTACTCCCACCATATTCCTAGCTTAAATTCTAGTCATTAAATATGGTAATACGGCTTATATCTTTATATAGGGATCAGATATTGTACTATAGTAGTCATATGGGAGACCATTATACAATAAATTAATTAACCAAAATTCTTATTTAAAACACTGACGTAGAAGGGTAAGAGGTGGCAGTAGTGGGTTATGGAAGATATGTTGTTGTGCGTGGACTTAATGCATTACTAGTATTATTTGTAGCAATCCTAATAACTGTATCTGTATTCTCTGTTTTAGAAACCCAACAACTTGAAGCTAGAGCCCGTGAAGAACTTCAGAATATATTGAGGGGAATGAAGATCAAGGATGAAGAGGAGATGAGAAGGATTGCACAGAAGCTATGGGAGAGCCTTGTTGAACGATATGGCTTAAATGAGCCATTATACATTAAGGTATTTAAGTGGATGTATCGTTCATTGATCCTTGATTTTGGCGAAGCTAGGCAAGCTTATCCAGCTTATGGTAATACAAAGGATGTTAGATCAATGATCCTTACTGCTTTGGCTAGAACAGCGCTTCTATTTACAACTGCTGAGCTTATAGCCTTAGCTATTGGGATACTGCTCGGATTATTTGCTGCTTATAGGAGAGGAGGTTTCCTTGATAGGTTCCTATCAGTATTTGCTTTAACAACAAACAGTATTCCAATGTATTGGCTAGGTATGATACTGATATTATTCTTTGCATATACATTAAACATATTTCCACCAAGATCATGGGAATACGTTCCAGAGGATGTAAAGACTAATACATTTCTACTATTTACATGGTATCTACACCACATGGCACTACCATTGATTACAATAATCTTCGTAGCTTTCGGAGGACTTGCATGGTATACTAGGAACATTGCTTTAGGCACTTTTCAAGAAGACTTCATAATGGTTGCATGGGCTAAGGGATTACCAGAGAAAACAGTACTCTACAAACACGTATTACGAGCAATTAGTCCACCTATCACAACTATGTCATTATTTGCCATAGTAGGTTCATTCTTTGGAGCCATAATTAGTGAAGTAGTTTTCCAATGGCCGGGAATGGGTAGATTGTATTATTCAGCTTTATCAAATACTGATACACCCGTTGTTCTAGGTGTTACATATCTATCGATCATATTAATTGTTCTCACCAAGTATATCCTGGATCTAATATATGGTTTCCTGGATCCAAGAATTAAGACTGCATAAAGGTGAGGTATAAGATGTCTAGAGAGGCTCAATATCCCAAACGTGGTGGTTTAAAAAAGGCTTTAAAATATAAAATAAATGCTTTCAAAGAATTTTGGAACGAGTATAGGAGGTTTAAGATAGGATTAGCTGGTTTAGCATTGTTATTTATACTTATAGGTATGGCAGTAGCAGCAGATGTTGTTGTACCAGCAGATATAAGAACGAATTGGGCTACTAATCCTCGATGGGTTGATAATCCCAAGTTAGCACCGCCAGCATGGATTAACTGGTTCTCATCGATAAAGTATTTAGAACCAACTGACCTGAAGCCTGTAAATGTTGACGAATATTGGAAAGTATGTTATGCTCAGAAAATTGCAGAGAATAAGGAATTATTAGATAAACTAACACCCGAGCAAAGAGAAAAAGCTCTTGCAAAATTCGAAGATCTGTGTCGACAACAGTATGTAGGCTATTACTTTGAATTTGTATTCAATAATCAGGCTGACAAAATTGGTAAGGAACTTATGATAATTATCAGGAACTTAAAATATCCAGCAACTATTACACTTGATATCTATAGACCAGATGGAGTAAACTTAACAGGTATTGAAATAGCTGAATTAACCCCTACTAATGAGTCTAAGCAAAAACTTCAATTTAGTGAAAGCTTGATGGATGTTGTTGTAAGGGAATTAGTAGAACCAATTGACGGGCCTGAGGCAGCAACTGATCTTATGAATAAGCTTAAGAATAGAGCATTTTCAGTAGTACCATTCATATTTCTAGATGATAAACCTGGAATATCAAATGGTACTACTGAGACTGTTAAGGGAGAATATAGATTCGTTATATCAGTTACTGCGACACAGACTAATCTTACAGAGTCACAGTATGTCTCGCCTGAAGTAGAGATAAGATTCCCGGGTGCATGCTATGGCGTCTTGGGCACGGATCTTAAGGGCAGAGACAACTTCATAACAATAATGCTTGGTTCACAATTAGCACTGCTCTTAGGATTCACTTATTCAGTTGCTGCTGTAATCATTGGTGTTATTTATGGAGCAACAAGTGGTTATCTTAGAGGCAGCGGTAGATTATGGGCTGATGAAGCATTACAGAGAGTTAATGAAGTAATATATTCGTTGCCGGTCTTACCATTCCTAATTATATTCTCCTATTATCTAAGACTAGTATATAAGATCCAGCCGAACATATTCCATATTGCGGGTCTACTATTGATCTTTGGCTGGACCGGTGTAGCAATAGTTACAAGGAGTATGGCATTATCGGTAATGGGTCAGCCATATATTGAATCAGCTGTAGCACTCGGTGCTAAGGGTAGGAGGATCTTGTTCAAGTATGT
>CAZITZ010000056.1:1914-8697 GCA_964542295.1 uncultured Desulfurococcaceae archaeon | reverse complement strand
AGGGAGAAATACCGGAATCTATTGCGAAATAAAATCTCTAAAAATAGCTATTAATGGTGCGTAAACACTAGCATCAATAGTAAATGAATAACTACTTATCTATTTCCTCTCTTCTTCGATAAGTCTTTTAACTAAAATTAGTAATGTTTATACCTATTTTTCTAACTATTTTAACAGTTTATGAACACTAACTCTGATGACAGAACACAGGATAATCACTTAATACTATTATATACAATAACCTATTAAGCTTAAAATACAATTATTATGAAGTAGTGTATATGAGAGGAATTATTTAAGTAGTATATCGTTATGGAATATGAAATGCCTAGATCTTACATGCCGATTTTATAGTTACATTATTAACAATGATATCTCCCTCAATAACAACGTATCCAAGATATTATAATAGTGAAGAACCATTGTATCTAGCCATTATATGGCATTAGCACCAACCCCTCTATGAGGATCTCTATGGTAATGCTCTTATGCCATGGCTTAGACTCCATGACCCTATTACTAGATCCAAGGCAATAGTTTATGGTGTAGGATATGAGTACATAGTAAATGAAACACAGACATTACCTATAACAGAATCCATAACATCACCGTCAACAATGCCAACAACTTTATTAAAAACAAATTATACTAGACCATTAGCTGAAGCAGAAGAACTTGATCCAATACATGTGATTCTAATCCTATTAATAGTTGTACTACTTCTGATCATATACATGAGGATTAGGAGAAGACTTTTACTTAGTAAAAGATATTTGTTTATTTCTTACAATATATTGTTCAAAATTGCTTAATAGATAAAGTTCTAGTAGTATTACTACTCAAGAATGTTAATAGTAGAGAAAAGACTAGACGTGTTAGTGATGAAGGCTTTAATAGCTGGTTTTAAGAGAATCTCACTAACAGATGTCCATAATGAGCCTACATTTACTCTATGGTTGTGTGGATGTAATCTTAGATGCCCATTTTGCCATAATTGGAAGCTAGCTATAGGAGATCGTGAAATATGTAAGCCCATAGACATAAATTATATTGTTGATAGGGTTATATCAACTAAGAAGTTTATTACATACCTACATGTTACTGGTGGTGAGCCTTTATTACAACTCGCTGCATTAGAGGAAATATTTCGAGGTGTTAAGGATCATGATGTATCTACTAGCTTGAATTCTAATCTTACGTTTCCAGATAGATTAGAGTATTTATTATCTAAGGGTTTAGTTGATCATATTGCAACTGATTTAAAAATACCCTTTGATGAATTAAGTGGTCTTGGTAGGGAATCTGGTGTTTTATGGAAGAAATTTATTGAATCGCTAGAGGTTATCCTGGGATATAATGTTATCTTTGAACTACGTATACCTGTTGCTAGGGATCTTACATTAAAATACATTGAAGAAGTTTTATCCAGTATTGAGAGATTGCTTAACAATATGAATAATATGTATTGTATCGTTAATCCATTAGTCGGTGAACCACTTGTTGATCCAAGGGATCGGGACTGGGCTAGGAGATATTGTAATCCATCAATGGCTCAAGTATATAGAGTTGCTGAAATCGTTAAAGAGAGAATTGGATGTAAAGTATATGTTAAGAAATGGTGGTCATTCGGGAGCTAATGGATGATAGCATCTAACGAAATGATTATCAGAGATCTCTATTAGATCCGGCTCTGTCTTACTACATTCTTCTGTAGCAAATGGGCATCTAGGGTGGAAGCGGCATCCACTTGGCGGATTACGTGGATCAGGTACTTCTCCCGTAATTCTCAATTTCCTCTTCTTCTTTCTTCTTACAATACTCGGTACTGCATCAATTAATGCTCTCGTATAGGGGTGTCTAGGATTCTTTATAACTTCCTCTGTAGGCCCTATTTCTACTATTTTTCCAAGGTACATAACGGCTATACGGTCAGATATTATTCTACCAATACTTATGTCGTGGGTTATGAACAACATAGATAGCTGGTATTCTTTTCTAAATCCTTGTAGTAGATCAAGTATTGATGCCCTCATAGATACGTCGATCATTGAAACAGGTTCATCAGCAACGACAAACTTAGGCTTAAGAATCATTGCCCGTGCAATAACTACTCTTTGTCTCTGGCCACCGCTAAGCTGATGCGGGAATCTATCATAGAACTCATGTGCAGGTGTTAAACCAACTCTTTTAAGCATCTCTATACCCATTTTTCTTGCCTCTTTAGGAGTTGCGAGTCCATGGATAAGTAGTGGATGAATTATTTGTTCTCCAATCCTCATTCTAGGATTAAGACTTGCATAGGGATCTTGGAAGATCATTTGCATTTCCTTACGTAAAGGACGCAATTCCTTAGGCTTTAACGAAGTTATATCCTTGCCCATGAATACTATTTTACCAGCTGTAGGTTCTTCGAGTCTAAGTATAACCCTACCAGTTGTTGTCTTACCGCAACCACTTTCTCCAATAAGTGCTAGTGTCTCACCCCTTTCAATATAGAATGATACACCATCAACTGCTTTAACATACTCCTTTGAACGCCTCATGAAAATATCTAGTAAGCCTCGTGTAACAGGGAAATACTTCTTAAGATCTATGACTTCAAGAACCTTGTTCACCATTATGCACCACCCTTTACATATAGCCAACAAGATACATAATGACCAGGCTCAATCTCGATTAATGGAGGCTCTTCCTTACTACATGGTTCAAATTTCTCTTTACATCTAGGGTGGAAGCGGCATCCACTAGGAGGTGTACGGAGATCCGGTGGATAACCAGATATAGACTCGATCCTTCTAGGACCCCATAGGTCAGGCACACTTTGTAGTAAACCTATGGTATAGGGGTGTCTTGGATTATCAATTATTTGGTCGACACTACCAAGTTCTACAAGTTTTCCAGCATACATAACAGCTATTCTATCACTACGTTCAGCAGCTAATGCAAGATCATGTGTAATGAATAGTATACTTGTACCCTCCTTCTTAAAGCTTTCAATAAGATCCATTATAGTATCTTGGACAATAACATCTAATGCTGTTGTAGGTTCATCAGCTATTAATAGCTTTGGACGCAGTGCCATTGCAATGGCAATGGAGACACGTTGTCTCTGTCCTCCACTTAGCTGATGAGGATAATAATTTACACGATCCCTTGTAAGACCTACTTTTTCAAGGAGATCTCCAGCATATTTTAAAGCTTCTTTCTGATCCACTTTAAGATGAGTCATAAAGACTTCAGCTAATTGTTCACCTACTTTTCTCAAGGGATCTAGGCTTGTCATCGGATCCTGGAATACCATTCCAATATCTTTTCCAAGCATTTTCCTAAATTCTTCACGATCCATTGACAATAGGTCCTTGCCTTGGAAAATGATTTTACCAGAAACAACTTTTCCAGGCGGAGGAATAAGTCTTATAACTCCATAAGCTAATGTACTTTTACCACAGCCGCTTTCTCCAACTATGCTTATCCACTCATTTTCATTAATGGTTAATGATACATTATCAACTGCTTTAACAATACCAGTTAGGGTATAGTAATATATTTTGATATTTGATATTTTAAGAAGTACCATAGCTATCACCTTGTTTGAGCAAGTGAGATTCTCTCACTTAATGCCTCACCTATCAAGGCGAATCCCATGGCCAGAAGCATGACCATTAAACCTGGGAAGAACACTAGCCACCATTTTCCATCTAACAGGAATGGTTGTCCAGCCCTCAGATCATAGCCCCAGTCCGGCGTAGGTACAGTTACTGATAATCCAAGATAACTTAATCCAGCTTCTGTCAGTATTGCATCTGTAACACTTAGTGTAAATACAACTAGTACGGTATGAGCTAAGTTAGGTAGTATGTATTTACTCATAATAGTATTATCTGAAGCACCTAGTGCCCGCGCTGCATCAACATATAATGAGCTCTTAATACTTAGTGTCTGTCCACGGATCATTCTGAAATAAGTTGGTACATATACGAATGCTATCGCTATAGCAGTATTTGATGGACTAGGGCCAAGTACTGCAGCTATAGCAATAGCCAATATGAGCGCTGGAAATGCATACATACTATCCATAACCATGCTTAATACACGGTCTAGTTTACCGCCGTAGTATCCTGATATTAGTCCTAGAGGTATGCCTATGGCCATTGATAGAGCTGTTGCAAGAAATACGACATATAATACTATTCTAGATCCCCATATGATCCTTGAGAGGACATCTTGACCTATACGATTAGTACCCATAGGATATTCCCGTGATGGTGGTAGGAAGGGATCAGCTACTCTCTTAGTCGGATCATATGGAGATATCCATGGAGCCAGTAATGCCATGAATACAAAGAATAGTACAATGCCTACTCCTACTCGAAGCATCCATACACCTGGTGCTCTAGTCAATAGATAAGTCTTTATTACAGACCACAACATATTCATTAGTTTCTTCAGGATCACTTTTTTACACCCCATTAATACTTTACCCTGGGATCTAGTAGTGCATAGATAATGTCAACTATTAAACTAATGATGCTTACAAAGAATGCAAAGAATATTATAGCGCCCTGTATTGAATTATAGTCTCTATAGTCGATACGATCAACAATGAACGTACCCATACCCGGCCAGCTAAAGGTTGTCTCTGTAAGTATTGCTCCTCCAAGTAATATAGCGAATTGCAGGCCCATGAGGGTAATAACTGGTATAAAAGCATTCTTTAAAGCATACCATACTATCTTCCCCCTAGATATTCCACGTGCATGATATGATCTTATGAAGTCCATGCTAAGTATATCCACTAGATTATTCCTTACAAGCCTTGTATATGCACCACTTAATACAATACCTAAGGTAATGCTTGGAAGCACTAGATGGGCTAATGCACTTGCCAATGCCCTTGAATTGCCTGTTAATATGCTATCTAGTACATATAGTCCAGTTATTGACTCTACTTTAATGCCGGGATCTAATCTACCGCTAGTTGGTAGTATTCCTAGAACTAATCCAAAGAAGTATTGTAGCATTAGACCAAACCATGGTATAAACAATGTATATGCTATGATACTATAAAGCCTCATCCCTGTATCTATAACTGTACCGCGTTTAATAGCTGCTATTGTACCAGTCAATAGTCCTAGACCTACACTTACTATAAAGCTAAAGATTGTTAATTCAAGAGTTGCAGGGAATCTAGTAAATATATAGTCCTTTACAGGCTTACCCATTGGAATAGCTAGCGTTACTCCGAAATCACCATGAAATACATTCCATAAATACTCGAAATACTGTATATATGGAGGCTTATCGAGTCCAGCGATCCTCCTTAGATGTTCAAGTTGTTCCGGGGGTATATGTCTAGTTCCAACAACAGCTAAGATAGGATCACCTGGAAGAAGCCTCAATAGTATGAATACTATAGTATATAGGATAAGTATAGTTGGTATAATCATTAAAGCTCTAACCAATATATAGTAGCCTAGTCCCCTAGCCATACCTAGTCATCACTCCCACTAGATTATATGGGTTAGGGGAAAATAATCTATATGCATGTGCTATTGGGTATAAAAAATTTGTTTAGAAAAAGAAAATTCATGGATATCATGACTTATATATTGTTGAATATAGTAATAGCATCGTTGGGTTAGGTACGATGCCTTCTACATCTTCACTAGCTACTATGTAGAGCTTACCCTGGAATATCGGTATATATGGTACATCTTCAGCAAGGTACTCTTGTACTTGTTCATAGAGCTGTGCTCTCTGATTCTGATCGGTTATTGTCTGTGCCTGTGTTAGTAACTGGTCAACAGTTTCATTAGCATATCCTGTACCACTCCATGAGTTAGCTTCACTGTGTAGGAATGGTGTTAGATAGTCATCGGGATCGAGATAGTCAGGATACCATCCTAGTAAATATACTGATAACTGGCCCTTCCTGATATAGTCGACATAAGTACCCCATTCAGCACTTTCAATATTAACCTCTATGACCCCAGTAGCTTCCCATTGCTCCTTAAGTAATTGTGCTATATCAGCTTCTGTATCGCCATAGTGTGTTGGAGTGTACCATAGATCTATCTTTAACTTGTTGTTCTCATCGTAACCTGCTTGTGCTAGTAATTGCTTAGCAAGTTCAATGTTTGCATCGCCATATTTATCCTTAAAGACATCCTTGTGACTCCACATGCCAATTGGTACCATACTATATAGGGGTGTGCCAGCACCGCGTAGTACAGTGTCGATTATGTCTTGTCTATTAATAGCAGCCGCGAGTGCTTGTCTAACTAGTTTCTTGTTTGTAGGATCTACCTTAGTATTTAGACAAATGTATCTAATGAATGAACCAGGCACCTCAATAACTTTGAACCCTGATTTACCCTGGAAATACTCTATATCTGTTGGCCTAAGCGTTCTCCATGCAATATCGATCTCTCCATTCTCTAGTGCAAGTCTTAGTGTAGCAGCGTCACGATAGAATTTAATAACAACCTTAGAAGTCTTAGGTTTATCTCCATAGTAGTATGGATTAGCCTCTAGAACAATCTCTTCATCTCGTTTGAAATCAACAATTCTATAAGGACCTGCACCGCCAGCTGTTTGATCACTATCTATCGTATCTGGTGCATAGTTTGGATGTACTGGGAAATATGGTGGAGTAGCAACAAGTGCTAGGAAGAATGATGTGGGCTGTTTGAGATGGAATACAACTGTTGTGTCATCAGGAGCTTCTACACTCTCAACAAAGCTTGTCACAAGCCAAGCAGGATCACCATTGATCGTCATAAC
>CAZITZ010000056.1:0-1814 GCA_964542295.1 uncultured Desulfurococcaceae archaeon | reverse complement strand
GCTCCTAAACCATTTGGTAATGCAAGAAATTCAGTAACAAATACTATGCGCCAACTATGGCCAGCCTCTATTCTTAGTATTGATGCAATATGAGATATTGATAAAGGTAAGATTATTTTCCTAACTAATTCTCCAGTATCAGCACCTGATGTAATAGCGGCATCAATCATTTCATGGCTAATATTTTTTGATGCACTAATTAATGAATGAATCAGGGGAAATGAAGTACAAATTATTACTGCTGATATAGGGAGGAGATCGTTTAACCCGATCCATATCATTAATAGAGGTATAAATGCAAAAGCAGGGATTACTATTATGAATGATATGATTGGATAAAATAATCTCTTTAAAACACTTGATATCAGAACAACAGTACCTAGTAAAATACCTAAAGACACGCCAATGAGAAATCCTATGATAACTCTATATAAAGACACCAAGATATTTCCAAATAAATTTCCATTAAGAAACAAATTAATTAGAGCAATTCCTACTTCATGTGGATAAGGTATTAAATAATGAGGAGTGATGCTTGATAGGACGTACCATATAAATAATAATGGTATGGGAGCTAATAAGGCATAGAAATTATTTTTCATAATCAATTACCTCATGGACTATGCTGAAATCTATAAATGTCTGTATATCTATTTGCTTTTCAATTGCACCGTATCTTACAAGATAATTCACATATTTTTCAATATTAGAGACATTAATTTTGATAGTATAGTTTAAGTATTTCATGGATTCTTCCATTATACCTGGATCTGTTGCAAGATATTTTGCAACAATTCTTGATGCTTCAACTTGATTATTCTTAATAAATTCGATAGCTTTAGCTAGTGCCTTAATGATATTTATAACGTCTTCACGGTGTTTATAAAGAAAGTCCTCTGTAACACTTACACCACTACCCGGCATATCACTCCAAATATCCTGGCTCCTAATTAATACATGAGCTCCCATTTTATCTGCTAATGTTACATAATGTTCCGGAAGAGACGATGCTTCAACCTGGTTAGATAATAAAGCATTTACTGCAATGAATGGAGGCATTTTCCTAGTTTCTATGTTTAAGCCATATTTATCCTTTATTAGATTTAATAAAAGCCATGAAGGGGATCCCGGGCCTGAGACTGATACTACTTTTCCATCTAAATCCTTAATACTATCCATGTTTTCACCTGCTACTATAGCATATCCATTAAGATGAGTCATTGCAACCAATTTTATTGGGGCATCTTTAGATCTAATAATTAATAAGGGCCCTATACATGCCAATGCAACATCAATATCTCCGCGAGCCATTGCAACTGCTAGTTCAAGCCCGGTTGAGAAAGTTTTATATTCGATATTTAAGCCATATTCTTTAAAATATCCTTTATCAAGAGCTATCCAAAAAGCTGCTGAATGATCATTGAGTTCAACGGCAAATCTTATTATATATTTCTCCTCATTTCTGGATAAGATATTATATGCATAGATAGAGCAAATACCAATAAGTATTCCAGTAAGTAGGAATAATGCATACATGTACTCGCGTCTCATGAAATCACCGATGTTAGACATTATAGAAGCGTAAAATATTAATTTTACTACTATTTTAAAATAAACTTGTTTGACAGTCATACGAGGGTGAAATATATGCCGCGTAAATACGGGTTATTCACAGACCTTCAGATAAGGGTACTGATAGGGAGATCAAGAGGATTAACTCTTAGAGAAATAGCAAGACTCCTAAAAACAAGTCATCAAAACATAAGCATTGCAGAGAAAAGAGCTTATGATAACCTTGAAGTTGCAAAAAGGAC
>CAZITZ010000055.1:0-8701 GCA_964542295.1 uncultured Desulfurococcaceae archaeon | reverse complement strand
TCTTACCTGTACCTGGAGGAGCGCTAATGTCTATACCTGTTGTTGATAAAGTTGGTGATTATATGGGTTTAGATAAAAGTAGAAAATTGTTTTTGAATGTATGGTTTAGGCACGTAATATTCATTGTTTATCCGTTAAGTACAGTATTAGTATTGACATCGACATTAGCAAATATTGATATATGGGTATTAATTGTTAGACAAGCACCAATAGCGTTATCAATGATTATACTAGGATATGTAATTGGCCTCTACATAGAAGGCTATAGAGGGCATCTCAGTTCTTTAGAGGAGAAAAATGCCGATAAAAAGCTTCTTATAAAAGTCTTCTCGCCGATAATGTCTTCAATAGCTATAGCAGTAGCTACTTCTCAGTTTCTAGATTACAAGTTTCAATTGCCAATAAATAGATTATCCATGGTTCTCGGAGTATCCATAGGCATTGTTCTGCTAATCTTCTTCTCTAGGATAGATCTTAAGAAATTTATCAAGGTCTTAGTAATGAAGAGAACGATTGAATTAGCTCTTATAGGTTATGGGGCTATGATGCTACGTGGAGTATTTACTTCAGTAGATTTATCATGTATTATAAGTTATATTCCACCATCTATACCTATTCAGTTAATAGCTATATTATTGCCAATAGTGTTTTCAATTGTCTCAGGTGTACCTACAAGCGGCATAGCCTTATCAATTCCTATAATACAACATTTAACTATAGTTTCTCCATCGCTGGCCTCATTGATATACATATCAGCTTTTATAGGGTATCTAGGATCACCCTTACATTTATGCTATATTTACACAGCCGAGTACTTAGGTTTAAGCATTACAAAAGGATATAAATACATGATTCCAGCCAGCATTATTACACTTATTATAGCCGCCATTATATTATCCGTTTTGTAGTTTTTATCTAAATCATATGATTCTGAATAATAATCAATAATAACGTATTATGTAAAATAATTAAGTTATTTGTTTTGTATCTAGAACTAATTAGCTATAATGTTTCTATAGTTGTCCTTATTAAACATGATTAATTACAGATAGTATAAATTAATATACATGTAGAAAATTATTTATCTTATTATTTGACGATTAAGATGTACTTATCTCTAGTTATATCATATTTTATAATGCCTTTTTCTTCAAGTATCCGTAGTGCGTCTCGATAATATCTTTCACCAACGTCTATACCATACCATTCATGGAATCCCTTAATTATTTCTTTATAGCTCCATTCCTTCTTACCTATTTCCTTATATGTCTCTGTCATCATACGTTTAATGAATTCATATGTGTCTTCAAGTCGTGTCCATGGATATTGGAACCATGTCCAATCTTTAACCTCTATAGTGTAGTAGTCTGGCTTGATCTTTGCAACGGGGCTAATCCACTGTAATGTGGCAATTTTTAGTTCAGCTGGTTTCCAGTTCTCCAATATATAGTTCTTAGCAAGTATGAGGCTTTCACCGGTATCACATATATCATCTACAACCAACACTTTATGTCCGCTTAAGTCAATTTTATATGGATACTTGATAATAGCTCGCTCCTCTTTCTTAGCAGCTTCTGTCCAATGCTGACTTTGAATGCTAACTAAATTCTCAACATCAAGGAAATCACATAGAAGACGAGCCGGTACATAGCCTCCACGGGCGAGAGCAACAATAATATCTGGTCTATAACCATCTCTTTTAATTTTATTAGCTAGCTCCCAAGCCCAATTAACAATATCTTCCCAGGAAACGAGTTTAACAGGTATTCTAGACATATACTCCACCAAAAGAAATAGATGCTATACTAACAAAAAAACTTAATCACCCTACAAGTATCAAAATAGCAATAAAACATCATCTATAGAGAAAATAATGCTTCAATAAATCTAAAAGTGACAAAGATACAATATAGATTACCTTAGAAAACTCTTATAACCCCATCAAAATCAAATAACATAAGGTAGAAGCGGGGGTGCCCGAGCCTGGTCAAAGGGGTCGGGCTTAGGTCCCCCTACTTGGAGGTAAGAAACCCGATGGCGTAGGCCTGCGTGGGTTCAAATCCCACCCCCCGCACCAATTTATTAGCATAAATCCTGGTCAAAATTCTTTAGATAAAAACTAGGTTTATAGTAAGATTTCAGTGGGAAAGTTTTATTAATAATTCTGGAGAGGTTAGTAGGTAAGAAGAAATCAATGTAATATATGGTTGTGTATGAGCAATGAATCTGTATAAGCTCTCCATAATTCTTCTAATAACTATATTCTCAATAACTCTAATACCATCTCCGCCAGCAATTGCACAGACATCTGATGTCTATCTACTAGATAATGGATACTTTAAGGTTTCAGTAAGAGTTAGTGGAGAACCCGTTGGAGCATTTACTGTTGCTACAAGCAGTAACCACCCATATCCAGATCAAGATGTACTGTATGGTGGTGCGGACGAAGATCCCTGGTCTAGTGCTTTATCGATATCGCTACCGCAATTCAATAAGACATACTCTACAAGAGGAGGGCAGTATGTTCCTGATGGATTTACATTTGAGTATTTATCATACATAAACTATACAGTTACAACTGGCGATAACTTTGTTAGAATTGAATGGATGTTGTCAGAGAATATCTTGTTTGTTGAAGAAATCTATCTCTACGGTACAACATTAAACGATAGCTTTGTTGAGCAGAGAGTACGTGTTGTAAACTATAATAACTATCCTGTTGATGTATGGATAATGTTTATGTGGGATATAATGATTGACGGAGAGGATGGCTCTGTTATTAGGTTCTGGAATGAAAACGGTAATGTCACTGATTGGCTTGAATATGCTACATGTGTAAGAGATTTCTCAAATATTGATTTCTGGCAAACAACGAATGATAACTTAAACCCATTATTCTATATCTGGGGTTCTATAAAGCTTCCTCAAGGAGCTACTGTACCAACAGGATTCATATATGATGACTGGGACATCCTAGAAGATCATGCGTGGAATTATACAGTAGATACTACTAATTATATTAAAGGCGATGATACAGCAGTAGCTTACTTATTTGTTGACACAGTACCTGCGGCAAGTGAGAGAGTATATAGACAATTTATACTTGCAGTATCTGGCTTAGGAGAACAACCTCCAGAGATCATTACGACAACCATAACAACTGAGACCACACCTACATGTATACCTGAAACCACTACTGTTACCGAAACATATACTGAGACACAAACGTATACATACACTACTACAGAGACACAGATATTCACAGAAACATATACTGAGACCGAGACTGAGACACTTACAACTACAGAAACAGTTACAGATACTGTTACAGAGACTATAGTAGCTAATGAGACAGTAATTTATGGTTTAACATTAACACCTATGCTAATACTGGCACTTCTAGCGAGTTCAGTATTGTTCTTCATACTATTCCTGATAATGCTGATCTTATTCGTAACGAAGAAATAGTTTATATAATAAATAAGACATTATTTTTTAGAATATTACTTTCTTTTTATGTACTCCGTCTAAATATTTTAAGATATACAATTGTTATTGAAGCTATTGATATTATAGAGTAGAGCATTAATCCCAAATTGAACCATAAGGGTATAAAATGATTGATCACAGCTATTGATAACGTAACTACTGCTGCACCTATATTTGTAAGCATATTAGTATACGTTATAGCTAGTTCTTTCTTATCGACTCTAGAGGCCATAGTACTCCTAATAACTGGTTTAAAGACTCTATTACCGATCATTGGAAGTGATAATAATGAATATAATAATAATGGATTGGACGGCATCGATATTACTATAAGTGATACAAAGACTATGTATGCTATACCATAATTGATCTTCTCACCACCATACTTATCAGCTATATATGAAAATATCAGGCTAAGCGCCAAACCTAAATAACCAGCATAGCTCCAGTAGAGCCTTGCAAGATCACGGCTAAAACCTGATATACCTCTAGCATATGCTAATAAGTAGTCTAGGGATAATCCACCTACTCCGCCCATGACAATGGCTACTGGTACAAGATCAATTGTTTTACGAAACAGTTTATAGTATATATAGAACTCTGTTTTCCCAATACTATATGATGGTTTTACTTTCCACATAATTATGCCGTATACTATTGCCATACCAATAATAATTAATATGGATGCAGTAAATAATCCATTATATCCAATTATATGTCTTAATGGAGAAGCGATCCATACACTAAAATAATACGCTACACTCCCAAGTACAAAGTATATGCTTAAACCTCTAGCCCTCCAATTACTCGGTACGCTAGATACTACAAGTGCTTGTATAGATGGCCATAGGAGGCCTGATGCAAATCCTTCTAAAATCCTCACTATAGGATACATGTTTACTGGTACAACGGTGTATACGTAATAAGCTATAGCTAGTAAAAATAAGCCATATGAACCTGTAAATCCGTATCCCTTAGAAGATATAAGTAATCCACTATATAAACTTGAAAATGCTCTTGCAAGCATGAATCCTGCTGTAAGTGATGCCACTGCTAATAATCCATATTCTTCAAATGATCTGAAAACTATATATGGCCTAATAAAACCATAAACTATCATGCCAAAAATACCAATTAGTAAGGCTATAATAAAGTTTCTAGGTATATTCTTAGGCATAAATTCTCCCAATGCATGTTTATTACATACGTACTATTACACTTAATTATTATTGACATTTATATAAAGATGTTATATAAATACTTCTCTTTAGTTAGTTCTCTATATACGATAGATGCAAGGAATGAGTCACTAATAGAACCTCATTATATTTAAGAGATCAGATAATCACTATTTAATTGGAATAATTTTTCTAGTATATTAAATAATAGAAGTACATGCGGGAAGAATATTTCTTATGAGGTTAGCAGGTTTTGCAGGGACTTCATATGCATGAAGTCACGTATCAGGACTATATATCGTATATTAGTAAGCATAAGGAAATAGTAATAGAAGATCAAGTGATATCTTTAGATCCCATTGATGTTATTAGACTGAAGCCTCAAGAAAAAGAATTACCACCTATATCAACAACTGTTTGGAGCTTTCCAAAACGTGGAGCATGGGCTACTCATCGAGGTAACTATCGTGGTAATTGGGCTCCCCAGATTCCAAGAGCTCTTATATTGATGTATAGTGAACCTGGCAATGTCATACTAGATCAGATGATTGGAAGCGGCACTACATGTATTGAAGCTAGACTTTTAGGTAGGAATTGTATAGGTGTAGATATCAATTATAATGCAGTCATACTAACACTTCATAGACTATATTATTTAGAGAAAGCTGCAAGAGAGAAATTCAAAGACGACCCAATAGTATCGAATATTAATAATACATGGAGTAAGATATACCATGGAGATGCCCGTAATCTAGATCTTGTAGAAGATGAATCTATAGATTTAATAGCAACGCATCCACCATACTTCAACATCATACGTTATGGTACTAGGAAGGAGAGGGTAGAGGGCGATTTATCTAGAACTAGGAAGTTAGAGGAGTATTTAAGGTATATGAAGGAGATTGCCGGGGAAGCATACCGTGTATTAAAACCTGGCGGCTATTGTGGTATACTCGTAGGTGATACAAGGATACGTAAGCACTATGTCCCAATATCGCATTACGTACTTGATATATTTCTTGATACTGGTTTTATATTGAAGGAGGAGGTAATTAAGATACAGCATAAAATGAAGACAACAAGAGAGGTATGGAGTAGAGTTAGGAGAAGAGATTTTCTACTAATATATCATGAGAAATTATTTATATTCCGAAAACCTGGTGTAAAGGAGAAGAGGTCAAGATTTAAGTATAGTGTTAAACAAGACTTTTTAAAGATAAATTTATAGTCTATAGTATTTAGTATACAAGCTTAATAGTTCTACTAAGTGTTTCGTAAAACTTGACGCTGATGGACATATGTATACACTTCTTACAACCATTGCATTTACTGGGTTCAATGTCTTGTACTTTAATGGCTCTCCTAGAACACGTTATTTCGCATAAACCACATCCATAATATCTACTGATCATATATCATTGGAGCTGCTCTTTCAATAATTCTCTTTATCGCAACTGCACTTGCATAGCACTCATTATTCCTAAGGCTATTCCAAGATCCTTTACAACTTCCAGCACTCTACTTAATGCTTCAAGTTTAGGTTTAACTAGCATCACTCCAATGCCTTCATCATGGGCCGTTGCACGCATAACTATGTCTCTTGGAAGCTTTTCCAAAATTATCTCAACAGCTTGTTTAGCATTAACAGGTCCTCTAGCAAATATTCCTACTTCAAGCCATATTATTTCAGACAAACCAGCTAATTCCAGTATTTTGATAAGTTTACCAACGAATTTCGAGTTTATAGTCCATACGCTACCCCATCCGTACAGCTCTCTATAATCCTTAGATCCTGGGACAAGATCTTGAGATACCCAAATTATGGTAATATTAAGTTCCTTTTCATGGTTCCTAACATAATTAATATATGATTTAAGACATCCTGCTCCACTTTTCCAGAATCCTCTAAAAGACTCATTATCGATTACGAATCCTATGAATGTGTCTAAGAAACAGTTGCCAAGCTCCTTATATAATTCTTCATGTGGTGGATAATCAAATATTATAACTGTTGGAAAGTCCTTATTCTTTAATATTATAAAATAGTTTCCAGGCTCTGGCTCTGGATCGATTATTTCTCCAAACCGTACCTTGAATTTAATGCGGCCTTTCTGGGGAATTGGAGGGAGCCCCAATCCCAATAATTTCTCTATCTTATTTGCAGGTGTTTGTGTAATAATATTATTTTGCCCGTTAAGTAGTGATTTTTTAAATACATGGTTAAGTACTATAGTGTTAACAATAGACATTATAATGATAAATGACATAATTAGTGGAATTATATACTTTACGTACGAATTAGATAGCATAAATTAATCCTCATGTAGTCGTTTTCCCTACATATATTTATTTCTTACTACAAAATTTATATAAGTAATGATAAATTAATTTTCTTAAGTACCTATCTAATTAAGGAGATTAGTTTGAATAGAGATAATAATTCTGATCGAAATTATTTAAAGTAAATGAATTAGTTCTGAGAGGTCTTTTATACATGGCTGTGGATCAGTTGCTCGGCATTGGCTTCTCCATCCATAGTATATTGTTGGTAATCCAGCTTTCTTTGCAGGCTCGATGTCGTATTTTATAGAATCACCTATATGAATAATCATGTTAGCTTCTATATTGAGTAAATCTAGTAGTTCCATGTAGAAACGTGGATCATTTTTAGGAATACCTACAAGTTGCGTACTAAATACAAAATCAAATAAGTGTGTAGCATCATTTACCTCCAGTATTTTCAATACTAGATCATGGGCTCCTGTACCCGTTGTTAATATTATTCTATAGCCTCGTCCTCTCAATTGCTCTAAGATCCATCTATGATTACTAGGCATCGTAAACCATTTTGCTCTAAGTTCTATGAATAATCCATAAATACGGTCAAGGAGATTATGATCAGCCTTGACACCTATTTTATAGAGATACTTAGCGAGAACGTATCGATGCCATAGCTCTCTTTGCGGCCCATGTTTCCATAATTCTTCCCAAAGGCTCCAGTAGAGACTCCGATAACTACTATATTCTTTAACATTATAGCCTAGATTATTGAGAAAATTATTGATCTCGTGAAATACCTTTTCAACAGGTCTCCAAGGCAACTTAGGATCACAGCCTGGATCCCAGAATATAGTACATGCTGAGTCAATGCTAATAACTTTCAACTTTATCTTATCCATGGCTCTACACAACCCTAGACTAGTTATTACACAATAGTATTTCTAAGTATCTATAATGCTATCATCTATAAATAGTGATATAGGTTATGAATTAGTTCTTCTTTTTCTCATGTATATTGCCACCGGTAATAAAATGGGTAATACTAATACAGTTAATGTTTCATGGGTTAATCTACCAAGATCATTGGGATCGAAGAAATAGCCCTCCTTAATCTTTTCATCTATTAATAGCCATATTGCTGTTACCAGTAGGAATGCAAGTAGTTTCAATAACATTGATTCAAAAAACGTTAGACCATCCCATACAGTAAATCCATAGGTTAAAAAGACTGGTGCTCGCCTTTTCCAATGCTTAACTATATGTGTCCTTACATAACTCCATAGAGACTCCATTGACTAGATCCCTATTTCTACAGCTTTTAGTAAAGTATTGAAACCCTAGTATATATTGTAGATAACTATTAAGCAAAAAATCTTATTCCCAATAAATATGTGTCATTTCATAACCCTCCTTAAATAGTATCTATATCCACTATAGTATACCTCAATAAGTTCTCCTCTCTCAATAAGTTCATTAACAACGTCCCATGTAACGCCAGATCTTTTAAGCATAGCTTCTAAAACATCTTCTCTCAGCGGATGGACGCATGCTATAGAGAGTATTTCCCTGGATATATGGTCGAGGTCTAAAGTAGTAAAGTTAGTCCCTTCAAAACCAATCAATAATTCAACACGATCTATTCTTTCACTGAATAATTGATAGGCATTATTCAATAAATCCTCCTTTGGGGGTTTAACCCATTTCTCTGCTGGTGGACGTGTTGGTATAGATATATAGGCTATGTCAGGTTTAAG
>CAZITZ010000054.1:6362-8715 GCA_964542295.1 uncultured Desulfurococcaceae archaeon | reverse complement strand
TATAACCAACTGCCGGGAGCTATGGTTTTGCTTAATAATAGTTGTATCATTTATTATAAACTTTTCTAAATACTCAAACTATCATATAATTTATAGATTTTATCAATAATTTAATTAACTAAATATATAAATCTTCTACTGAATATATAAACAGTTTTAATCATTCAGGAAATTTTAAATCAATATAATTACTAATTAACTGTCTACCGAATAAGTAAAATTTCATCTAAACATCTACATATATATTCTAGCGTATAAAGGAATTATAGCTTGATCATTATTTAATGATTAGATATACATTGATGATATAATTAATTATTTAGATGACTTTCTTCAACCACTTCTTTGATATAACCCATATAACTGATAATAATCCCGCAATAATGTTACTGAGAGTCATTGCAACATATATGCCTGTTGATCCATATCCTAGGATTAATGCAAATAATATACTTAATCCTATTCTTAATGCCCATAATCGTATTATTGATATTACTGCAAAAAATCTTGTATGTCCTGAGCCAGTGGCTATTGCCCCTGCCATAAAGAATAATCCAAAGAATGGTAGCGACCACGTAAATATACTAATTATCTTACTGCCTTCAACTATGACTTCTGGTTCTGAAATAAATACTGATACAAGATGGCTTCTATATACAAAGATCACTAAGGATCCAAGTAATAACATTATGAATATTGATAGTAGCGACATCTTTGCAATTCTCCATGCCCTATCGTATTTTTCAGCTCCAACATTCTGGCCGATCATGATAGATGTTGATCTCTGTAATGCTGCGGTAATTGCGGTTAATACATCTATTATCCTTATAGCAACACCATATGCTGCTACAACAACTGATCCGAACCTAGACACTATAGACATCATAATTGTAAATCCAAGGCTATTACTAGATCTCTGTATAGCTAATGGTGTTCCAATAGAAAATATTTTTCTAAGCCACCATCCTTCGAGTCTAAAGTATTTGACTTTAATCCTTATCCCTAAGTACCCCTTGAATAAAATATATCCACCCACTACGGAGACTATTGAACGTGATATTATAGTTGCTATAGCTGCTCCAATAACTCCCATAGCCGGTAAACCATATAATCCAAATATCATTACTGGATCCAATATTATGTTTACCGTAGAAGAAATAATATTTAGTATGGTAGGTGTTCTAGTGTCTCCTATGCCATTGGATATTGCAATATATGCATAGCCTAGGAGAACAATTGGTAGTCCAAGAAATATTGTTTTAGTATATTGTACAGCTAATCCATAGATATCTGGCGGTACACACATTAGATACAATAGGTATGGAGAAACAGTGAATCCAAAAGTACAAAGAACTAAAGCCATATAAATAGAGTAAGCAACGAATTGACTAGCACTCTTTTCAGCCATTTCATAATCTCCTGCACCATAATACTGTGATATTAGTGAAATACCTGCACCAGAGTATCCGAAGCCTATAGAATATATGAGATTGATCAATGGCCATGATACAGTTGGAGCTCCAAAAGTTTCCTTACCTATTTTACCAAGCCAAAAGGCATCAACGAGATTATAGCTTATATTGACTAGATTAGCTACAAGAATAGGCCATGCAAGCCATACCATTGTCTTGAATATATTTCCCTCAACAATTCTCTTCCTATACCTAGCTCTCCTATCATTGGGATCCATAGCGATCGCCGCATTTAGAAAAGATCCCTTATATCATCCTCTATAAGCCTCTTCTACATTAGGATCAAGTAAATATGGCACTTAATTATAAAGATATTGCAGTGAATGAGATTATTGATAATCCTCTTGTTTAAAAAGTAAATTATGCTTTCCGATAAAAAGATTTGTTTTAAACTAATTCATGATCTATTATAAGGTTTTAGGTTTAATAATTTCTTTCTTAAATGTAATGAACTTATTCCTTGCAACATGTGCTAGGAAGCCAGCATCCGGTATAGGCTCCCATTCCCTGAACGCTTCCTTGCGGTAAGAATAACCAACTATTTCACCAACAAATAATGTATGATCACCATACGTCCTTGTATCAACTACTTTACACTCAATATTAGCTAGTGCCTCCTTAATACTTGGAGTACTTATTCTCGTTGACGGTATAAGCGTTATCTTCATCTTCTTTAACTTACTTGGGCCGCTTAAGGTACCTGATATCCATACATCGTCAATCATATCAATACTTGGAACACTAATTACGAATTCCTTGTACTTGCTAATGAGTTTATGACTATATCTTTTAGGCGATATAGCTACACCAATAAGCGTCGGATCATGAGATAATACAGTAACCCAATCAGCAGCCATAACATTAGCCTCTTCTCCATGGCC
>CAZITZ010000054.1:0-6262 GCA_964542295.1 uncultured Desulfurococcaceae archaeon | reverse complement strand
AAAAAGAGTGATTGTTATACCCAAAGTTATAGCTGATGCTGTAAAGGTACATGAGGGGCAGAAAGTAAGGATCATGGCTGTTGAGGATAAGATTGTAATAGAGCCTGTAAGAGATGCTATATGGCTTGCTCTTTATGGGAGAAAAATAGGTAAGATATTACCTGGAGAAATTGAGGAGGAAAGTCTTCATGAACAAGAAGAGCTCTCTAAAAAATAAAGTATTACTTGACACATCGTTTCTTCTCCCAATACTTGGTTTTCAGACTTCGGATAGAGTTATGAAGGCTTTTCAAAAGCTTGGTTCATATGAACTATATTACAACGACATTAGCTTATTAGAAGCACTTTGGAAGATAGTAAAGGTTATTGAGGGAACAGAGAAACAAATTTCTCGTATTAAGGAAGGAATCAGGGCCATAGAAGATACTATGATACATGTATCAATTAACGAAGCTTCGATAGAGAATGCTATATACATGTACAAGCTAGGCCATAGGGATATGGTAGATAATCTGCTTTACTCAATTGCTTTATCAAATGATCTTAAACTATTGACTGTAGATAAGGAGTTAATAGAATTTATTAATAAACGTGATCTAGCCAGACATAATATTATCTCACCCGAGGAACTATAATTAGTAAACAATTCATGAAGACCAATGTGGTTAATTTTATATCTATGTTCTATGATAGAACTTTATAAAGGAGGAATTTTGGGTGAATACTAGTTCTATGAAAAAACCTTATTATGTACATGATACAGTTCTTGTTATTAACTTAGGTGGACAGTATGCGCATCTTATTATGCGTAGAGTAAGAGAACTTGGCATTTACAGTGAACTTCTAGACTATAATGAATTATCTAAGGATATTATTGAAGACATTAAGCCTAAAGCAATAATATTATCCGGTGGACCATCAAGCGTTTATGAGCCAGATGCACCAACTATACCTACTTGGGTTTTTAATTTAAATATACCTATTTTAGGAATATGCTATGGTTTCCAATTAATATCTTATTTAATGGGAGGTAAAGTTACTAGAGGAAAAGGAGAGTATGGTAGGACAAAAATAAGGATTGTAGAAAAAGATCCATTGTTTAATGGATGGAGTGAAGAAGAAATTGTTTGGATGAGCCATAATGATCGATTAGAAGTTCTTCCTAAGGATTTAAAATTACTTGCAGTATCTGAGAACGGCTATATTGCTGCTTTTAGGCATAGAGAAAAGCCTATTTATGGAGTCCAGTTCCATCCAGAGGTAAAACATACTATTAAGGGTAAAGTATTATTGAAGAACTTTCTTATTGATATAACGGGTATTAAGCCTTCTTGGCGTCCAACAGATTTCATTAATGATTTGATCGAATATATTAGGAGAACAGTTAAGGATAAGAAAGTACTTGTAGCTGTAAGTGGCGGTGTTGATTCTACAGTAACTGCTGTTCTTATTAGGAAGGCTATTGGAGAAGCCAAAATAGTGCCTGTATTCATTAATACTGGTTTACTCAGAGAGAATGAAGTTAATGAAGTCTTAAAAAATCTTGAATTATTGGGTATTAAGCCTCTTGTAGTAGATGCTAGTGAAGAATTTCTAAATGCTCTTAAAGATGTAGACGATTGTGAGGAAAAGCGGAGGGTTATAAGTAGAATATATGCTGAAATACTTGAGGAAATTATGCGTAGGGATAAGGATATTGAATGGATAGCTCAAGGGACTACTTATCCAGATATTGTAGAAAGTGGAGCCGTGAGAGGTTCTGATAGAATTAAGAGCCATCATAATGTAGCCGGATTACCTAGAGCCCTGAGATCAAAGGTTATTGAGCCTCTTAAATACTTCTATAAGGATGAAGTAAGGAAGATAGGGCTTAAACTAGGTATTCCCAAAGATATAATCTATAGACATCCATTCCCGGGCCCTGGTTTAGCTATTAGAGTTATTGGTAGAGTTACTAGGGAGAAATTATCTATTGTGAGAAAAGCTTCTAAGATCGTGGAAGAAGAATTGTATAAAGCAGGCCTATATCATCAGGTATGGCAAGCATTTGCAGTAGTTGGAGATGATATGTGGATTGGTGTTAAAGGCGATAAGAGAGCTATTGGTAGAATAGTTATTGTACGCATTGTTGAGAGCGAAGATGCTATGACTGCTGACTGGGCTAGAATACCCTATGAAGTTCTCGACAGGATCTCTAGGAGAATAACTAATGAAATACCTTCTGTAACTATGGTTGCATATTCCATAACAACTAAGCCTCCAAGCACCATAGAGCCTTGTTAATGGTGTAGCCTATGTATAAACATAAATATATGTATGTATCTTGGGAAGAAGCTGTAAATCTATCTTTAAAACTAGGCTCAAAAATCTTAAAAAGCGGCTATAGACCTGATTCCATTATAGCAATTTCGAGGGGAGGCTTAGTACCAGCTCGTGTCATAAGTGATCTACTGAATATAGAGCGTGTATTTAGTTTAAAGGCTAGTTTATGGGGTATAGGCGGGAAGAAATATGATGATGTTGTAATATATAGTATGTACTTGCCTATCAAGGGCGATAATACTCTTATAGTTGATGACGTAGTTGATACGGGCTCGACATTACATAAGATAACTAAGTATATTGAGAAATTCAATCCCGAATCCATAAAGACTGCAGTATTGCATCTAAAACCATCTGCAAAGTATGTTCCAGACTATTATAGTATGAAACTAAGTAATTGGATATGGATTATCTATCCATGGACAGTGTATGAAACCATATACTCTATAATCTATAACAAAATAGGGTGTAGAGATGGTCTAGAGCTTGATGAAAAAGAGATCATGGACTTATTTTATCAGGAAACAGGTATAAAACTAGATGAGAAATACATAAAATTTCTAAGTGACTCTAAAATCAATTATATAAAATATTTATGTAGTAGCCAAGAGGAGCCATGAAATACATGGATAGTTTCTAGACTATATTTTAAGAACAATATTATCATGGAGATAGTCTTGGATTATGCTTTAAAGAAGCCTTAATAATAAAGACCTTGCTAGTTAGTAGGGTAATGAGGCATTGAAAACTTTAGATATATAACTGTGTAGATAATAAGAGATCCTTTATTTAAAATTAATATTTATTATTGTTTTAAACATGATCTTTAATATGTTAATTGATTAGCACCGATAAATTTCTATATTTCTATAGCTCCATAAACTTATATAGTGTGGTTTATAGATAGGCAATGGTGTCATAGTCATGAGTAGGGATCAAGTTATTGGAGCAGGTTTAATAGCTGTATCTGCTGTAGTAATTATTGTCTATATATGGCTTATGGTATTCCCGCCTATGGAGGGGATAGATCTAGTATTGCTTAAGCTAACAGGCATAATTGCTGTAGCAGGAGTATTCGGTATACTTGGATGGATAGGCTATACACTAGCAACAACACCTCCTCCAAAACCAATAGAAGAGATTGAAAAAGAGTTAGAAGAAGAACTCAAGAAATTAGAAAAGGAGGTTAAAGAAGAGGAAAAGAAAACGGAGGAAAAGGAAGGTAGTAAAGGAGAAAAGAAGTAATTTGACCATTTTTAAATAATAGATTAAAGAAATACGTACCTATATTACACTATATCTATTCTGCATTATAGTTAGTTACTTTGTTATTGGTATTCTTTTTAAACCTACTATATAATCAAATATCTTGTCATCTGATACGATAATATTATCGACTCTAATTGCTGATGCAGCTAATAAACTGTCAAAATAACTTAGCTTATATTGTCTCATGAGATCTAAGTGTAGGAATATTGCATCTGAATCTAAAGTACATATTTCCTTAATGTCATAATCAATAAATATTTTCTTTAGACCCATAAATGCTTTCATTACCTGGTGAGAACTTCTACCCCTCGATCTAAGTGTCACCTCAAATTCTAATAGTGCAGTATCTGGCACGTATAATCTACCCTTTAACTCCTCAATAATGCGTAATGCGTGATCATGCCTAGGATCTCTTGGATTAAGGAGAAATAGTAATTCAGTATCAGCTACTGGCATACTCCATCAGCCACTCAATAGCTTTTTCTTCATCCTTCTCCTCACTATATGGTTCACCAATAACTTCCTCTAATACTTTAAAAGGATCATCAGGTAAGGCTTCAATAATTATCTTATTATCAGCAACTCTAATGATAACTAGTGATCCCTCCTTTAAATTAACTTTTTTACGTATTTCCTTCGGAATAACTATAGTATATCTCCGGCCAATCCTTGATATAACCGACATCTACTACACCTATTCTGAATACTGAAGTCAATATACATATACTTATCGTGTTCTGTCAGATATATTTCCATGGATATCTATGATTAAGGTATAGTTATGATGTTTTAGCCATCATCTTCCGCACCTAATAATGGTTGTAGAAATAGCTGCGAATACTGCTATGAATAGGTATATCCATATAGTTGTGTTTATTGCATTGATCATGTTAGGTGTATTCTTGGTTACTGCTATAGCTATTGATGTACTGATTGCCTGGCCTAAAAACCTCATACTACCTAGGAAAGCATATGCAGTCCCATATAGTTTCTTTGGCGATGCATTCATTGCTGAAGTTGTATTTGGTGCAGAAAATAGTGCATATCCTAGTCCTAGAATAAATAGTGCATACAGAATCTTCGTAATCATTGTAGACATAGCTAATGGCATTAGATAATATACGCCAAAAGCTATTACACATAACCCGATAGATGCAATGATCGAGGGCCTATACTTATCAGCTATAAAGCCTGCAATTGGAGACAGTAATGCCTGAACTATTGGGCGGGAAGATAGTATTAATCCAGCTTCACGAGCAGTAAATCCTCTAATTCTCTGCAAGTAGAGACTAATAAGTATTGATAAAGCATATGTAGCAGTATAGTTTAAGAGATTAGCTAGTGATGCACCCATATAAAATCTATTTCTAAGTAGTTTACGGCCAATAATACCTATATCAACTAGGGATTCGAGATATAATAGTATGATTAAAACTATTACGCCAGATAAAGTCAATAAAATACCATAGACCTCATTAATATATGAAGCGCCATAGACTATGGATGCAATAGAGAATGCTAAAAGACCCAGCCTATATGGACTTGGCAAAGATACAGCTACTCTACCTATATCCAAAATAGTTCTTGAAAATATGAAACCTATTGCGGAGACTAAGGAAACAAATAGGAAGAGGGATCTCCATCCTAGATAGTCTACAAAGAAGCCTCCCAATATAGGGCCTAGAGTTAAGCCAGTATATACAGATGCTGTATTAAAACCAATAACTCTACCTCTAATACTTGGGGGAAATACTGTTGATAATATAGCAATTGACGTAGCAGAAATACATGCTCCGCCAATACCTTGTAGGACTCTAAATAGTATGAGTAATGGAAATGATGGTGTAATAGCTGATAAGAAGGATGATAAAGAGAATATTGCTAAGCCATAGACAAATACCCTGCCCCTACCAATCCAGTCAGCAACCCTGCCAACAGGCAGTATGGAAGCTGCTAAAGAGACTAAAAAAGCATTTGCAACCCAATTAGCAATAGCTACATCAATATTGAAGCTATCACTAATACTCCATAAAGCAATAGTTATTGATGAAGACATGAATGGGACGAGAAATGATGCAGAAATACAAACAATTAAAATATGCCAAGGCATGTTCTTAGACAAGATCAGCACCAAGGATAATATTAACTCCTATACACTTTACATTATTGTTTCAATATTCTCTAAGTAATGACAATACTTAATGAGGACTATGGTATTCTAATTGCTTTTCTTACGATCAATTAATAGTTCTCCATTTATACCAACGTTTTCAGGTGGATTCTCCTTAATAAGGACTGTTATATGTTTAATCCCATAAATCTCTGATGCAACTTTTGTAATATTCTTTACAAGTTCCCTCTTCTTATCAACACTAATCGGAGGACCCTCAACTATTATAGTAGGCATATTATCATCCATACATAATATACCATTAAATCATATAAAAATTATAAACTCCATAACTAGCGGCCATAAAGCTTGGAATAGTTTATAAAGATAGTTAGGTAAATAAACTATTTTGTCAATAGATCGCCTCTATCTTCTCTAATTATTTTAGCCGACAAGTTCTCTTTTATGGGCTTAAATTTCCCCATAAAATCATTAAATTCCCTAATTAACCTCTTAGCTTTCTCTTCTCTAACCTTCTTTTCAAGAGCCTCCCTAATGACC
>CAZITZ010000053.1:4046-8745 GCA_964542295.1 uncultured Desulfurococcaceae archaeon | reverse complement strand
ATTCTATTAATTAAGGAATATTTTCATAGAACTGTTGCAGCGGGATTAACAGCAGCTTTAACACTAATTGTTTTAATTCTCCTAGGTAGACGTACATATATGGAGATTTTAGAGGGTATAGATATAGACACCATTATATTATTGATGGCTATGATGACCATGGTAACTATAATGGCTGAGGCCAATATTTTCACATACTTGGCTATCAAGATCATAAAAAAGACATATAAGAACCCATTTTTACTAATGACCATACTCTGTCTGTCAACCGGGATTATTTCGGGATTTATAGATAATGTGACAACGGTTATCCTCATGACTCCAATAATTATTAATATCGCCAAGAGAATACGGATCGATCCAAGGCCTCTTTTAGTAGCCATTATACTTGAATCGAATATTGGTGGAACCGCTACTCTCATCGGCGATCCTCCGAACATATTGATTGGAACATCTGCCGATCTAGGTTTCAATGACTTCATAATTAATCTGGGGCCTATTGTTGCAATTGATATGATCGTTACATTAGCTATTTTAAAGTTTATTTTTAAGAACTGGTTTAATATGTGGAAACATAGAATTAGATATTTTGCTATTGACGAAACAATAGAAGTTAATAGACCCCTAATGTATAAATCCTTAATTATATTCTCAATAACTATAGTACTATTTTTCCTTGAAGATACTTTAAGATATCCTCCGGCTATTCCTGCACTCATTGGCGCCGGATTATTACTTGCTACAGCTAGTAGGGAAGTGACAATACATAGAGCTTTAGAAGGCGTAGAATGGACAACACTAGTATTCTTTATATTCATGTTCATTATTATAAGAGGTGTACAGATACTTGGAGTTATGGATTTTATAGCAGGCAATATCGCTTCTCTAAATATATCTAAAGAAGCACTCATTATAGTGATTGTATGGGTTTCTGCAATATTTTCGGCCTTTGTAGACAATATACCGTTTGTCATGTCAATGATCCCTGTTATCCAGAAACTCAATATGACTCTTGGAATAGCAGGACCTGTTCTATACTGGGCTCTGAGCCTTGGAGGCTGTCTAGGAGGAAATGGTACCTTGGTAGGTGCAAGCGCTAATATAGTTGTAGCAAGTGTTGCTGAAAAACATGGCTATGATATTTCATTTAAGTATTTTCTAGGAAAGGGAATGCCTATAATGGTTATAACTGTTGGTTTAGCGACAATATATTTACTCCTGTTTTATTAAATTAGTTATGGAGGGAACTGATTTGAAAATAATGATATGTACTGTTAAAAGCGATATAGTTTATCATATGACCAAGTTTCTAACATACTTATTCCCATCTTCGGAATACTACATAGTTTCTCTTATTAGAACGATGAAGCATCGTGTTATGATGACTAGACTATATAGAAGGACTGTAGAGAAAACTTTAACTGAAGCACAGGATATAGTTGAAGCTACTTTAAGAAGAAATGGAGTTACAAACATTACTAGAGACTTAGTTTATGGTAATAAGGTTCAAGATCTATTAAAGTATGCTGAGAAACATGCAATAGACCTGATCGCTATTACGCCTAGAACTACTTATAGTCTTGATAGACTTGGCCGTTTTGCAGAGAAAATTATAAAAGAATCAAGAATACCCATATTACTATATACATGGAAAACAGATCCAATAATTGCAAAGAAGCGAGTAATTAACATAGCCAAAATAGGTAATCCTCCATTAAAGATACTAAACGAAATATCTAAGAATCATGACATAAAGCTAATAACATTGGATAAAACGTTCTCTGCAGGCAATAGATTCCATGAATTCGATATAGTCTTTATTGATAAGGAAAGCTTTCTTAAAACACCGACTAAATATTTATGGATAGTAACAATAATTTACTAATTTATAAAACGATTTATTTATATCTAGAACAAGCTTCTCTGCTGATTAACTTTGTATTCCTTCCTTTGCTTGAGCTCTTCTCTTAATTGAGAAGCTAGATTATATACTCCTTCAGCTCTCTCTAGAAAGCCCTTCTCTACAAGATCAGCTAATGCGCGGGATATATGGATCTCGATAACTACATCATCAAATTCGGGAACAAGATCAGGATCCCTTAGGGCTTTTATTTGCTCACGTAATTCTATAATTGCTACTACTTCGCCTACACTTATGTATTTTATGAAGTAATCCATTATCAACTGATGGAGCTTTGGTAGTTTCTTTATATCTCTTAAACTAGGTAATTCTCTATTTTCGCTCAAGGCTCACACCTAATAATACCATGTATTATAATAGTTATGCTCTCTAACCATATATTCTTGGTTCATATATGCTTTACAAAAAATATTAAATGAACATGAATTACAGTTCGCATGCTTGTCCCTTAAACATATTCTCCTTCCATGAATCCATAATATATCGTCGAGAATGCCTTTATTTATTCCCGCTAAATCAGCTACAAGACTATAAGCATAACGTACAGTAAATCTAAGAATTATATCATCAGAATAAGATACTTCATGAAAACTCCTGATATAATCCCATAGCTTACCCCGAATCTGAACAAGACCCGTTCTGTAAGCAATGCGGGAGAGATGATTATCAACAGGTACCTCCATATTATGTTGATCAATGGGAGTGAATAGTCCTCGTGCTTGTAAGAACTTTATGAGAAGAAAGGACTTTTTCTCAACAGGATCTTCATATGCACGGAAGACTCTAAGAAGATCAATTAATCCATGTTCAGTACCCCTTCCCCTAATCCTATTATTAGAGGCTTTTAGTAATTCGAGAAACCTACCACTATATAGCTTATCAAGTTTTAATCCAAGATCCCTCAATAGATAAGCCCGGATATCGGGATCAGGAACTTCAGCATTATTTATATTGAAATATTTCTTTATATCATCTATTCTTATCTTGGATAAATTAAATGCTGTATAAAAATCTGGATATTCATCTAGGATTTGTTTACCAAGCCTCCATAAAAGATCAGCTCCATGATAACATCCATCTTCAATGCATGCCTCGTAAGGCTTACCCGGCCTACTAAGTCTATGATCGATAGCTACCATAACTAGGAAATACATACCTACTTTTTCACGATCCATTTCCTTAGGTGGGAAAAATCTTTGATCAAATACATCTATTTTCTCAAGCTGATCAAGATTTTTCCTTAAAATATTAGCCATAGAGATGGCAATATCATGGTCTATAATAATTTTCTTGAACAAGTTTTTCTCCCTAGACAAGTCTTTACATGAGTCGATAATTAAATCTATTTAATGTGTTCTATATTAAGATATATGATGGTGTATTCTTATATTGGTAATCGGCTTCATTAAGAAGAAAGTTATTAAGGATGAGGAAGTTAGGGTTATCGGCTATGTTAGAGCTGATAATATCTATTCTACGAGGACATACGTAATAGGCTTTCTTGAAGTTTTCGGAGAGATTAGATCTAGTGAATTATTTGTTAAAGGATGTATCAAGGCTAGGAAAATAATTGCTAATAAAATATTCTTGTTTTCAAGTTCACATTCAACATTACTTGATGTTAAGGGAGATTTTGTATTATTGAGAGGAGAAAATGGTGGCAAGATTAGTGTTAGTGTATTAAGAGCCAAGTATGCTGTGTTAGAATGGACCTATATACATAATATTTGTGCTGATAGGGTTAAGGTATATTCTGGAGTCGTATTTGACCGTATAAAGCATATAGGTGAATTAATTATTAGAGATCCTTACATATCAATAAGGCTTGAAAACATCAATAACATTGGTAAATTTAATCTTCGATACAATATCTATAAACATACATCCTAGCAGAGACTATTTTCTCCCTAAGATCTATTAATGTTGTATAGGCTTTAAACTTAGTACTTGAGGATATGTCTTCAGAACTACTAAACTCGATAATATACTTCATTAATCTATCAACTAAGTCTATGGCCTGTTCAAGTTCATTCATTAGTTCATTACAAGTGTTCTTCAAGAATCTCCCCTCTCAGTCCCCCCGGGGGGTATTATTGTTGAAGGACCTAGAAATCTCTATCTACTGATAAATTCTTAAAAACTCTGTAAAAATAGATCAATGATTTAGAGTCCGGGTTGGGGTGGGGGGAAACCTTTAAATTATACGGGGGGGTTTCTAGGTATAGGGGGTGGGGGAGATGAAGGGAGTACTTAGATTAGAAGGTATTGTGCCTAGGGGGGAGGAGAAAGTAGAAAAGCTAGTAGTGGGTCATCATTATTACGGAGAACTTTATGGCTGTAATCCGGAGAAATTAAGCGATCCAGTATATATTGAGAACATTATACGTGAAGCTGCCCGTATTGGCAATTTCACATTACTGGATGTTAAGGTCTGGAAGATTAGCCCTGGTATTAGCGCTATTGGTATAGTATTGGAAAGCCATATATCAATACATACATGGCCTGAATATGAGTTTGCAACTGTTGATGTCTATACATGTGGTGATAGAAGTAATCCTAGAGACGCTTTTATGTATATTGTTGAAGCATTAGAAGCCAAGTATTATAATCTAAGATATAGTGATAGAAGCTATTAGATTTTATTAAAGGGTAACATTTCTTTGTCTAAGAAAATAGGTATCATTGGAGCCGGTCCAGCCGGTTTATCTGTTGCATCTCTTCTTCCTAGAGACTATGATGTATGGGTTTTTGAGGAACATAAAGAAGTTGGTTTACCAA
>CAZITZ010000053.1:0-3946 GCA_964542295.1 uncultured Desulfurococcaceae archaeon | reverse complement strand
GTATTTGATAAAATAGTAGTAGCTGAAGGATCTAAGAGGAGGATAGCATATAGTCTAGGATGTAGGAGAACCGATTACGTTTACGGTATCCAATATTTGGTTAGAGTCAAAGGAATAGATGCCAGTAGCTTCTATGTTTTATTTACTAAATTTATACCTGAATTCTTTTTATGGCTTGTACCAATAGATAATGATCTAGCATTACTTGGATATGGATATAAATATAGGCCGTTCAGTCTTGACCTGCTTAAGAATATTGTATGGAGAAAAATGAGAATAGCTATAGGAGAATGTATTGATTCTTTTGGCGGATTAATACCTATTGGAAACCCTTGTAAACCTACTCATTTTAATGGTAAAATATACTTAATAGGCGATGCCCTACCATTTACAAAACCATTTAGTGGCGGAGGACTTTATGGAATATATTATCTTGCACCATATCTCGTTGAATCAATTACTTCGGAGGATCATGGAATATATGAAAAAATAGTTCATGATAAGAAGAAGTCGTTACAAATCCCATACTTAATTAGGAATATATCATTAAAACTTGGCGGACAATATACTGCTGTAAAATATCTTATTGCCCTCGCTAAAGTAGGCCTAAAGATCGATCTTAAAAACTATGACATGCATGAAAGGATCTTCTTTAAATCTATACCAATCATGATTGGGGCTCCATGGCTACTAGTTTCCTCTATAAGTAATGATAAATAGTGTACGTAATATATCATAGAATTATTAGATGTATTATTTAGACAGAGTATATTGTTTAAAGAAAAAATTATTGTTTAAATACTCTAACTTTATTTGGAAAGAGTTTATTAAATAGTTTTACGACATTGTCAAACGAACATTCATATTCACCGACAACTTTTATAGATTGGCCGTTTTTAAGCCGTATTATAATATATCCTTTCTTTGTTCTAATAGTAAAGAAACCTGTTTTAGGCATAGTAATATCGATCATGTCTATTTCTTCTAATGGAATTGCGTATTTCTTATGTTTATCTAGGGCTTCCATAACCTTAGCCATGTCTTTAGGCCCATATTTTATGTCACCTGGCCATAGAACACTTCCCGTTATTAGTGAATATAAATAGATATTGGGGATCCGTGGGTATTTTCCAACTATAAGGTATTTGTCAGTAATGATTATGAATTGCCTCTTCTCTAACTTTTTCACGCCACCAAGTATTTGAGTTCCAAGGTAACTTATCAAAGCTTTCTCCTCTCACTATAAGTTTAATCATTCCTTTATAAAAAGTTTAATATTACATCAGAGCCCTATAATTTAGGAAGTTTATAGTTTCCTTAATTATCTGACGAGTTCTTATAGCATACACTATTCATTATAAAACATTTTGAACTACTTTTATACAAACCCCAGTATTTCTCATGGGGATAAAGATATAGATAGACTAATAACCATGGCATCCATAATCTATTGTAACCAAGGTTGTATAAATAACTTGGATCGAAAAAGGGGCCGTGAATTCGGTATAGGAATCTTGTTGATAAAGATTTTCTATAACATGGAATTTCTATAATTATTTATTAGTAAGGCATGGATATTGCTGCCGATACATGTTAAGTCCTCACTACTTTATAGGATCTTATTCCTTCTACTAAGAGAAGTAAAAACGTCATACCAGTAAATATGATTAATATTATAAGTTCTATTGTTGGAGTTATGCCTCTGAGTAAATTTAGTATAAGGCCAGCTATCTCTACTATTAGTAGTCCAAGATATATGAAAGAATATAATATGAGTCTAGGTATGAGTTTTCTACCAATGAAGATATAACCTTCTATTTTTAGTCCAGGTACTGCAATATATCCATTATTATTCCTCTTAACAAGACCTAATTCTTCAAGCCGCTTTAAATGATAATATGCTAAACTAGGGCTACTAAGTCCTAGTTCACGCATTATTTGCCTGGGTCCAATAGGCTCATTTCTACTTAGTAGATACATATATATCCTCAGACTAGTCTTTGAAAGTTCTTTATCTATATCGTTTCTACTCAAGGCCATAGGCCACCGTAAAAGATCTCTATTTGAGAACCTCTTAGCGCAAAATCCCCATCCCACCATATATCATTATATACATATGTATAGTTCTCTAATCTATCAAGATACACTTTCTGTATAAGTTGGCCAGCAACACCATTGTCTCCATGAAGTGTTTTACCCATAAACTCTACTACAGCATATAATTTTATGGTAGAGTTTGAGAATTTATCTTTCCAGACACCGGGAAGCTCTACAACTCCTGATATTACATAGTATTTGCGACTACCTATGTCATTACCCCCGAAAAGCCAATTATTTACAATATCACCATCAATAACGAGTACTCCTCCATCTGACAATATATTGTCAACACCCATATATGATACTAGTCTTCTTTCCTTCCATGCATCGAATAATACATTCCCGGGTTTATAATATCGAGAATTTTGTTCTGACATGTTTTCATTGTTTTCACCACTATCCATGATTTCTAGATAACTATATAGGTTCACAGTAAGCTTATTCGGGACCACTATTGTATCATTATACGGATTTTGGACTCTAACAATAATTATGTATTCAAGCAACGTCTTATTTCCGATAAAAGGAGTATTGTCAGGAGGCATGTATATGTGTAGATATATGTAGTATAAAGTAGTTTTAACATAGTATATCTTTGGATTTCTCCATTTAATGCCAAATATGTCGTAGTCAAGAGCCATACTAAGTCCAATAAATCCGGCAATACCTATTAATATACCAATAATAAGTCCTAAAGCCATAGGTTTTAACAAAGGATTAACCAAGTATATCCCCTATTAATGGATAAGAGTTATTTGGTTCTATATAGAACTAATTATAGAACAAATGCGTTTCAATACTAGAACATGTTTTCTAATTTCCTCATTATTGTAATTCTTAGTAAAGAAAGAACTAGTCAGTAGATCTTCTTGTAATGTTTTCAAAGCTTAATTATGTAGCTATGTAAGCCATAATCCTTGTAGTAATATGAAGCTTTGATTAGGTATTGCAAGCATAGTTAAGATGCTTAGGGCTGGAGTTAATGTTGCCCTTGATACTGATGGTGGTCCATCTAATGATGACCATGACATTACTCGTGAAATGAAGCATATCCTTTTGCTTCAGAGCATATCAAAGCTTGATCCAAGGGCATTGAATGTTGAAGAGGCTATAGAGATGGCTACCATATGTGGTGCTAGAGCTCTTGGTCTAGGAGATATGATTGGTTTTATTGAGGTTGTTAAGAGAGCCGATATTATCACTATTTATTATTGGCAGCCTCACCTAATGCCATTGAATAATCCACTATCTCACATTGTACTGTCTGCATTAGGTCATGACGTTAGAGATGTAACCATAGATGCAGGATAGTAATGCTTGATCCTAGAATAAGAATGTTTAATGAAGACGAAGTTCTCAAGGAAGCTGAAGAGAAGGCGTGTAGCTTATTTGGTAGAACTAGTATATGCAAGGGTATTGATACTCCATAGAATATCCTATAGACCATTTAATAACAAATTTATTCCTATAAAGAGTTTTATCTATGATTTGTACAGTTTATAATAAATTGTTGAGGGGCATCCAAGACATTTATTTTCAATATATGCTATGCATTCCCTACAGTTTCTACCACATGGAGTATTTTCGCTCTTTTTAAGTAGAGGATAATATATTGGCAAATATTTGGGTTTAACAAGTTTAGACAGTATATATACTTCAGTTCTTCTTATTCCAGGCATTGTCCTAATAGAGCATATGCTACTAAAGCACTCTAGGACTTCATCGTTCTCTGCATAGAGGATTGCTATCAAATTATATCCCCCCATAATTCGGGCCAACAATACCATTCGAGGGCATCCTTTGAACTTATTTATAATATCCCTCATATGCTCTTCATCAATAATTT
>CAZITZ010000052.1:2724-8777 GCA_964542295.1 uncultured Desulfurococcaceae archaeon | reverse complement strand
GCGTACACAGAAATTTATATGGTCTACAGCTATTAATGAACCATATTTCTTAGTGAGGTTCTTAACTTCAATAGCACATTGATTCATTGTCCTCAGTCCCTAATAGATACAGATAATAGGCTTTCCTATAAATACCTTATAAGAATATGGAACACATTATCCAACCATTATTCAGGGATACATAGTTCTGGGTGAAACCATGTTCATCAAATTTAGATATGAAGAGAAACTATGAAGAGAATTTGTCTAATCAATTCTTATACATTAAGAAATCTCCATAATTTTAAAAACTGATAAATCGTCTCAATCCATAGTGGAGCTATTATTAGTAGTGCTAATAGTATTACGTCTATCGGGGGACGAGTCAATAATATGTATACAGTTGCTAGGATCGTCGAATATATTGAATATACAATTATCCTTGGAAAAATAAATGTTGATAAAATAATATAGTTAACAAGTTCAAATGGAAGATCTTTATTAATAACGTAGTTGCCGTTTTCAAGCCTTCTTGCAAGACCATATTTGATAAGCTTATTAAGAATTCTCTGGGTCTTACCGGGACTTGTTAAGCCAAGGATCCTCTGGGCATCACGTACACCAAAGGGTCTATTCAGGCTACGTAGTTTAAGATAGTATTCTAGTAAGTCACGCCTCATCAAAATGCATCATCCCGATCATTATCTATGGCGGTTTATTATAAGCCATGATATAAACGCTACTGATATAGCCATAACAAATGCTATAGCTAAAGCCTCTATATTTGATAATGAACCTGTATATGGTGATGTGGATGCTTCATGCTGTGTAAAGGGCTCATGATAGGTTGTATCAATGTACATAGGTGGCGATGTAGTTGATATAGGTGTAGTAGTTAGAACGATGCATGGATGTATAGGTAAAACTGTATAATAGCCTACATTAGATTCATTAATTACGATTCCATCTCTACAGCTAAATTCTAACTTATTAATACTTATATAATCAGCTAATCTATAGACATCTACTCCATCATAGACAATAGTATTATTTAAACCAGTTGAGCTAGGCTCTATGTATTGGACTATAAACTCTATTTCATTCATGGATATGCCTTTTAATGCATTAATTTTTATAAGAAACTCTAATTCGCCTTTAAGAATATGCTTTAAATCATTCTCTAGTTCTTCAGGACTAGGATTATACGATGAACTTGGACTACATAGTTGCCATTCCAGTTCTACATATTGATTAAATAGTGAATATATCAGGTTTTCTACAGCATTTCTAGCTTCATCGTTTAGATAATTAGCTTCTATGATCAATCCTGTATGTTTTTCATCCGTAGCATTAGCTGTTGCCATTGATACATAGATCGTTATATTTCCTATTTCCTTTCTTAATTCATAAAAGTCTTGTACACCAATAACTATCGACCTTAATACATTTGTTTCACTGGGTGATGGAGTAATTGTCATGTACAAGTTGCCATGATATTCGTTAGTAAGTTTCCAGTCAAGACTAGATATAGAATATATAAGAACTTCTTTAGTGATGTAAGTCTCTGTCGAAAATGATGTACACCACCATTCTTTTCCCATATTATATTTAAATAGAGGCTTTACTGTAAACACTGGATAAACAGTATCGTTTATTTTAATGAAGCCGATTACAAATGCATAGTGGTTATTACATGCACTTCTATAGGCTACCGCTTCTCCACTATAGTCGTTAAAGGTATAGTTTATCAAAGATGTATATTTCCATATTTCGAGAAGCCTAGATAAATTGAATGTAACACCTGTTTTAACAATAACTAGTTCGACCCCATAATCATTATCTTTTACAAAACATCCACTTACATAATTCGGTCCAAACATTATTCCTAAGATAATCATTATCAATAATATAGATACAATACTATGGCAGTTCACCATAGTCGTTCGTCACCTATAGTTAATATACCAAGTATATTTTATAGCACATATCATTTGAAGATTATTGTCCTAGACAAAGGTCAAGGTATTATTTAATATAATAATTAAATAAGATATACATACTACATTGTTGATAAGAAGATATTTCCTGGAGATATTAATAGAGAATCACTTAGAACTTTATATGAGAGATATTATTTCTTTAGCATAGTATTTAAGCCCTGTTATAGGTATGGGTAGCATATAGGGTCTATACATACTCTCATAATAGATTTCATACAAGGCTTTTTCAATATACCATGGTGTTAATAATTTAATGAATTTGGATAAATTACCTCTATTTAGACCGAGTACCTCTGGGAGACTGTTTGTTAATTCACCTAAATAACTATAGATTATGGCCTTTCCATGAATCGCCCTCCATCTTATGAATGGATCGCCTTTCACAAGGAACTGTCTTCCAACAAGATCATAGTTTTTACCTGTATGCAGAGCGTATGCTGTAAAAGTGAGATATTGGTAGCTTCTAAGAAGAGTAGCAAGATCACGTGGACATGGCTCCTTTAATAATCGTTCATCTTCGCTTCTAGCTGGTTCCCCTTCAAAATCTATAAAGATAAATCCCCTCCTAGGATCATAGATAAATTGGCTAAGATGTAAATCTTGATGCGTCCTCATCTTCTTCAAACCAATATATTCTTGTATTGATTCAATATAATCCTCAAATACTTTTTCAACTAATTCTTCAAATAGAGTTCTCCAATAATCGATCCATTCATATTCCTTAACAAAATTATCCATATTTTTAAGAATGTTTTTAATAAGGCTCTCAACTCTATTTATCCAATTTTTAATATCACTTTCCAATATTGGCTCCGGTTTAAATAGTTCATGTTTTGACGTAGAAAGAATCTTGTGGAAAAGAGCTATTTCTACACCGAGTAGTGATGCAAGGCCAATCCTATATGTAGGAATCCCATTAAGGTATTCAATAAATGCATCATAGAATGGTTTTCCTCCATCACCTTCACCACTAATATATTCCATAGCCATGGTTATAGTATCATTATCCCATGAATATATGGCTATTACTAATGGTATGTATTTAAATCGGTTATTAGCTAATAAGTCGATAATTAATGGTTCCAAGCCTATTTTAGGCAGTTTTCGATAGCTTTTAACAACTACTTTATATCCTCCAAGTATTTCATGGATAGTTAGTACATTACTAGTTTCTAGGGTTAATGGTTTAACGTTTATGGATTCCTTACCTAATGGTATATTAGTTATATAATACTTTGTCCTAATAATCTCCGATCTTGATAGATTATTAAGGTAATTCTTAGTAAACTCGGCTTCGACAATATATTTGTCGTCAAAAACAATATACCGATCACTAGGTATATTTTGAGGCCTATATTCAGTAATCGATATAGGAAGGTAAAATCTATTATCTCCACGTTTAATTTTCAAGAAGTATGTATTATTTATAAAATAGTAATCAATTAATTTTAATCCTTCACTATTGCTCCAAGGATACCATCTTAGCCTTGGCAACCAATTAACTATGGTTTCAAAGATTCTATCAATATCCATTTACATCCCTAAGACCGATCTAATACTATCGAGTATCTTTAGCCTTTCCTCTAATATACTCAATAATTCATTAACACTAATATCTCTTTTATTATCTAGAAAATCGGCTAGATCAAGATCTCCGAGAACATCCCTTATCCATTTAGCTAAATAGCCTCTTCTTATATGTTCAAGTAGTATATTTTCCGGAATAAGATTATATTTTACAATAGCATAGAGTTGATATATGTTTGTGATTTTTACAGGTACAGGGTTCCCCGTAGAGGGGTCTGTTAATACATATCCTAGATTTTCTTCAATCTTCTTCTCTAATAGGTTTTTAAGGCTATTCTTTAACGCAACGCCTTCATCTGTTAAAGTATAAAATCTTGGCCTCACTTCTCTTATATAGCCTTTCTTCAATAATTCTCTAATGTATCTTTTAGCAGTTGATGGTATCACATTAAGTCTTCTACCTACTGTTCGTACATCGAATTCCTCATTTCCCTCTACGGCAAATAGTACCCTGTAGAATGCTGGCTTAAACAAGGCTATCTCCTCCTATATTACCGTAATACAATTGATTTGATAAATAAGGTTTATCAACTTACAATATATATTTGTAAATAGTATGCTTATACGAATATATACATAAACTATGTAGATGGTGCAAGTAACATTTTCTCAGTATTCAATATCTTTGTAGAGAATGCTAGAAGGACTAAACTTAGTATAACTAGAACTAGTAGATGTATCATAGCTTGAAAAGTATATCCTACAACATAATATTGTATAGATAATATGCTATGAGTATAGGGTACAATATATAGTATGGATTTAATTGTCGTAGGCAGTCTAGAGTAATCGACAATAAACCCTGTAAAGAATACTATTGTACCAATAATAGCTATTCCACTAGCTATATTTGATGCACTTCTAATACCTCTTGTCCTTGTAATGAATGGTAATGCAATAGATATTGTTACTAGTATTGTGAAGAAGGCTACAACACTATGAAGCAGTAATAATATAGGATCTATAGTTAATGACACGTTTCCCCCAAGAGCCATTGTAGTCAATACTATGTAGGCTACGAATCCAAGAGCATCAGCAATAGCTGTTAATAATCCAAGCATTGTAGCTGCAACTAATTTAGAATATATGATTAATGAAACTGGTAGGGGAAGGCTAAGGATCATCTCTATGGTTTTCCTTTCTCGCTCACCAATAATACCATCTATGATAAAGCTTGTAGCAGGAGTTATAACAACACTTAATGCGAGGACAAGCACTCTTGCAAATAATCCTTTAAGTTCTTCCTCCATACCAACTTCCCGGCCTCCAATAGTGACAAGCTGTAGCTCTGTACTAATAGGATAAAGTATAGCTGTTGACGTAGCATTTAATCCCGTAACCTTTATTATTGCTTCAACCTTCTCTTTAGAAACAACATTACTATATTCATTAATTATAGCTCTTGCTATTGCTTCAGCTCTAGCACTAGCTTGTACATTAGCTCTCCTATAGATCTCTATATGAGCAGTAGAATTAAGACTTGAAAGATTAAATGTAAATCCTTTGGGAATAATAATTACTAGATCTACACTTGAATTATAGACAACATCGGAATCAATAGCTTCATATACATTGAAGCCGTATCCTTCCAAACCATTAATTAACCTATTTACGAGATCCCTTGAAGAAAATGTGAGGTTTAAAAGCTTATTATGTAGTTCTTCACGGTCCATATCGACTATAGCTATATTCACAGGCTGTTGTGTAACAAGGGCTAGACTAAGGAAGCCAAGTAATGGAAAGAATATAAGTGGCAATAATAGACTTGTTGCTAATGTTTTATAGTCTCTAGATAGATCAAGTAATTCTTTCCAAAGCAATACTTTAAAATTATATCCCCTCATACTTATATCCAGCCTCTTCAACTGCTTTTACAAAAGCCTCTTCAAGATTAGATACTCCATATTTTTCGAGAATCTCCTTAGGATGCCCTATGGAAACAATTTTTCCACGGCTAATGAATGCTATACGATCACATAAATACTCTACTTCAAGCATATTATGACTAGACAATATAACCGATGATCCTGTTTCACGAACATATTCCCTTATCATCTTCCTAACATGGACACTTGCATATACATCTAAACCACTCGTAGGCTCGTCAAGAATAGCTAGATCAGGCTTTGTCATAAGAGCTATTGCAAGTAAAAGCCTACGCTTCATACCCTTACTATAATCACCAGCTCTATCATAGACTCTTTTACCAAGGCCAGATAACTTGATTCCAAACTCCACGGTCTCATCGACATAGCCTGGTTTACGGAGTTTAGCATAGAATAATAGGTGTTCATAACCAGTAAGACGAGGATATACCTCGGCTTCTTCGGGGAGATAGCCAATGTGTTTTCTAGCTTTTACCGGATCTTTTAAAGCATTAATGTTTTTAATAAATATCTCTCCACTATCCGGCCTTATTAATGTAGCAATAATTCTTAATGTAGTTGTTTTACCAGCCCCATTAGGTCCGATAAGACCAAATATCTC
>CAZITZ010000052.1:0-2624 GCA_964542295.1 uncultured Desulfurococcaceae archaeon | reverse complement strand
GACTGTATTTCTCTCATTGTTTTTTGTTGGTGGTGCTAATGACATACATTGATAGTAGAGAACTTTTAAAGTTGAGGGTAAAGGATTTCCTAGACAAATATGGTGATAAAGGAGTTGTTGTCCTCAGATCAGCAGTTGAGGTTTCAATGAATAATGGTTTTAGAAGTAGGAGATTCGGTGATTTCAGCTATAAATCTCTTGTAATTAAACTAAGATCCATGGGTATTAATTATAATCCATCTAATCTTCTCCGCATTCTTGAAAGAAATTATGGTATTCTTGAAAAAACTTTTTCAAGTAGTAATCAGACATGGTATAAATTCATTGATATTGATGCAGTCCGTGAAGCTATACAAGAATATATGGGTATTATAAATAATAGTGATGATCCAGATATTAGGCTTCTCCGTATAAAGTATCGAAGTCTTCAACCAGATAAGCTATTATCTGTTCTTAAGAGTCTTTATAGGAAGCCTCGTTTAAACAAATATGATATTGGTCTTTTCCGTGAAATAGTATTTAAGGATCTAGATCTTGTAACTGATCTATTAAATAGGATGCTAAGATATGAAGATTTATTTACTAATGAAATAATGGTATTAAACGAGATCTTGGTTTATGCTGATTATGTTGCCTCGAAAATTGCAGGTATTAATGTAGGTACTTCCTTGGAAGATGAACATATTCAGTATAAGGAGGCTATAATAGGTAGGGAAAAAGAATTATAACTAGGTTATCTATACTATATTTTTGGGCAGTCACATGATACCTTACGAGCTGGCAGTAAAGTATTTTGTAAATCCTGTTAAAGCTATATTGATCCATAGACTTTATAATGAGGGGTATGCTCAGGCAAAGATAGCTAAGCAATTAGGTATAACTCAGCCTATGGTTTATAAGATAGTGAATGATCCTATTGATAAGTATTATAAAATGTTAATTGATATAGGTTTTACAAAGGAAGAAATTGATTCATATGTTAGTATACTACTTAGTCCACTTATAAAGAACGATACTGAAAGATACATGATATTATTCTCAACTATTATAAACCAGATATTATCAGCCCAAAAATTATGTACTTTACATTATAGGGTTTCAAAAGATATACCATATGGATGTAACATATGTAAGCATCTTCATCCAGCAGGAGTATCTTCGCCATTAATTATAGAATATGAGAGAGCTTTAGAAAAACTAATTAGCGATCCAAAGGCTTACAAGCTTGTACCTGAAGTAGGTATGAATATAGTTTATGCATTACCAGGGCCCCACTCAATAAATGACATTATTGGGTTACCTGGTAGGATAGTAAAAGTTGATAATAGGGCGGAAGCTGTTGGTAGACCGTGTTTTGGATGTAGTCATCATACAGCATCTATATTATTACAAGTTGCTACAGCTAATCCTTCTATAAGAGCTGCAGCAGTCATTAGATATGATCCAGGATTTATTGATAAGCTTAGGCTTATGAGAATGAAGATCGTGGAGACAGGGCCTCATGGTAATACTAAGGATTTCAGTAATTCTATAAAACGAGTTATAAGGAGATACCGTGGTAGAATAGATGTTATAGTTGATCATGGAGGCTATGGACTTGAACCAGTTATCTACATATTCTCAAAGGATATAGAGGATCTTATTGATATATTGCTTAACTTGATTAGGTGATGGCGGGGTTATCCAGTGAAAATAGCAATTATCGGAGGAGGCAGTATAGGTGGTTTACTAGCATATTTCCTATATCGTGGAGGTATAAGGGATCTAGATGTCTATTATAGGAGTTGGAGAAGTGTAGAAACAATCCGTGAACATAATGGTATAACTATAGTATTGTCTAATGGTAGAGAAGCATTCGTACCTATTAAAGCATATCATCACACAGAGGCTTATGGAGTATATGATATCGTATTTAATGCTGTTAAAGCAGTTGATCTAGAAAGTACAGAAAAGCTTATGAAAAGTATTGATAGTGGTGATACATTATTTATTAGTTTACAGAATGGATTCGGATCATATGAGTATATGGAAAATCTCTTTACACCATATCGTGTTGCATGCGGTGTTGTAAGAATCGGTGCACAAAGGATTAAACCTAATATAATTCTTGAAAGAGGCATAGGATCCATTGTATTTGGCCAGCATCTAGGGATCCATAAGCTATTACCCGAGATAGTTAGAGTATTATCTAAGGGTGGTTGCCAGGCATGGATAACGTCAAATATTGATTTTGAGAGATGGCTTAAGTTGGGTATGAATGCAGTTATTAATCCATTAACAGCGATTGCTAGATCACCTAATAAGATCATTTTATCTAAATGGGGTAAAAGACTGGCATGGATTATTTTGAAAGAGCTTGTAGAAGCTGCTAATTTAGAAGGACATAATCTTGTTCTAGATAGGCTTTATAGACATGTCATGAGAGTTGCCATGGTCACTAAAGAAAATTATTCTAGTATGGCTCAAGACATAATTGCTGGTAGGAAGACAGAGATCGACTATATTAATGGATATGTTGTAAGAATATTGGAGAAGCACGGTAGAGAATCAATTATTAATAAACTAATTGTTGATATAATTCATTTAATAGAGGAATCATTTAGAGAATAGATAATTTATGAAAT
>CAZITZ010000051.1:6164-8784 GCA_964542295.1 uncultured Desulfurococcaceae archaeon | reverse complement strand
AGCTTGATCAACTTTATTGATTATGATAGCATCCGCAAGTCTAGTGTTTACCTCTCCAGGATAACTAGCTATTTCATGGCCAGGCCTCATTGCATCAGCTACAGTAATCATGTAATCAGGCCTATAGAATGGCCAGTCATTGTTTCCTCCATCCCATAATATAATATCATTTTCTTCCTCAACGATCCTTAGTAATTTAGCATAATCGACTCCAGCATATACTGTTAATCCCATTCTTAAATAGTGCTCATATTCTTCACGTTCTTCAATTGTTGCTTTATACTTGTCAAGATCATCATATGTAGAGAATTTCTCAACGGCCATAAGCTCTAAATCGCCATAAGCCATTGGATGCCTAATAACACCAACTTTATAGCCTTTTTCAACAAGTATTCGTGCTACCTCTCTAGAAACACTACTTTTACCAACACCAGTTCTCACACCAACAACAGCTATGACCGGCTTAACTGTTTCAAGCATTGTTTCTTTAGGTCCAAGTATACGAAAAGACGCTCCAGAAGCCAATGCCTGACTAAGATAATGACCTAGATCATCATAAGTTAGGTCACTGAAGCTAAGAACAATTTCATCGACTCCATATACCTTAACAATATCATCAAGTGCATCTATAGACAAAATAGGTATACCATCACTATATAGTTCACCAGCTAAACTAGGTGGATATCTTTTACCCGTTATACCAGGAATTTGGGTAGCTAGAAATGCTATTACTCGATACTCTGGATTATCTCTAAAATATACATTAAAGTTATGGAAATCTCTTCCTCCAGCCCCAATTATAACCACTTTCCTAGGAGAACCCATGGCAACCACCTACTAATCCATTAACTAATAGGCATTTCAACTATATCGTACTTCAAACTAATAAATCCTAGGTGTTCCTTAGGCCCTCGGTTTTAAATCCCTACCATAATCCTAGATACCAATATAGAAGACAAGTCCATGGTGGAGAGTAGGATGGATTCAAACTCATTCATTAAAAGCTGGTATGGCTCAAATGAGCCAACAATAGCTGATAAGCTTAGAAACTTATTTAAGAATGAAAGAGAACCCCTTGCAAGAAAAGCCGTTATGGCTCATTACAGAATAAAGTCTGCATTAAGTAGAGTTAGAGCTTATATTGACAGACTCAATGATAGAGACCGCGAGCTTTTCGAGAGAGCTGTTGAAGCACTCATGAGAAAGGATGAAGTACACGCAAAGATCTATGTTAACGAGGTTGCTGAAATAAGAAAAGTTGCACGCCAGCTATTAACTGTAGAATATGTACTAGAACAAGCATGCCTTAGACTAGAGACATTCGTAATGATCGGAGAAGCATTTACAGCAGTAATACCTGTTGTAGGAGTGATCAAGGAGGCTGCAAACATATTACGCGGTATTGCACCTGATGTATGGATCGACCTTAACATGGCCGTAAATGACCTAAGTATGGTAATGAGCGCTACTGGTATAGACCTTGGCGGAGAAGCTGGTATATCCATGAGTAGTGAAGCCAAGAGGATATTTGAGGAAGCAAAGATTGTTGCAGAACAGAGGATGAAGGAGAAATTCCCAGAACTACCAAGTCTTATAGCCTCATCCAGTGAAGCTAATACTGTACCACAGACACCATAGCTTTTAGCTAAAACAGTATTTTTAAAACAATTGCCTTTTATCGTAGTGTTTTTTCAATTATATTATTTAGAAAATTTCTTCTCAGCATTATAGATCAATAGTTCTAGATCTCCTGCAACATCTCTAAGAACATATTTTATATCCGATAATTTCCTAGCTATATCTTCAAGATCACTGGGATCGAGTTCTAGTTTTAATCCCCTCTTCTGTAACTTAATTATGCCTCGTTGAAGTTCTAATTTAATGTATTTAGTCTTAAATATAATCTTCTCATCACCCTTAACATAGGCCACGCTTACAACCATCGGTTTATGCCTTGTAATAACTATGCGATCGCTGTAAATCGATATAGACCACCATGTACTAGGTACTACGATTGTTCCAGGATCTTTATCTGACACGAACTTAGATATTGATTCAAATAGCCTAAAAAGCATAGTTGATATGTCAATGAGTTTCTGAGAAATACTTATAACCTGGGGTTTAAGCGATACTGATTTAGATAAGATCTTGTTTTCTATAACATTTCTAAATGAAGAAAGTACATTCAATGCTTCATTAACTAGTTGACCACCATTAACCATTTCTATCACCTATATACTTGGCTTTATATAGTAATGGAATAAATTGAATATATTAGTTACTTCCATAACCTATAAATTTCATCAACAACCATGTTTTCTAAAAGCTCTACTTCATCTCTATGTTTAATAATAAGCCTAGGTTTACCTTCTCTAACTTCACCACATTGTGAATAGGAATAGCCGCGTGTTTCCAAGATATTAATAACATCATTAACATAAGAGTTAGGGACTGTAGCGATTAGTGAGCCGCTACTCAGCAATTTATAAGGATCTATATTTAATGCACTTGTTATCTTCTCTACAATAGGATCAAGCTTTACTTTATTAAGATCGATGTATATGGTATTATTACTTGCAATAGCAACTTCATATAACGCCTCTAAAATTCCTCCTTCAGT
>CAZITZ010000051.1:0-6064 GCA_964542295.1 uncultured Desulfurococcaceae archaeon | reverse complement strand
GGAGTAACTTCTGTATGTCCACCTATGATTGCAGCATTAATGGATTTGGCTGCAGCATCAGCATCTCTAGCTATTTCTTCCAATAAAACAGTGCTACTACCAGAGGGCACCAATATTGTCAATAATAGCCATCTCGGCTTTACCCCTCGAACTGCAACATCATTAGATGCAACATGAACTGCAAGCCATCCAATGTATTTTTCAGCAGCAGTTATCGGGTCACTATGGGCAACTATAAATCCGTCTCCAGCTCTTACAATACCAGCATCTTCACCTATACTTGGACCTCGCACTACATCAGGGTCAAATATTCCTTTATACCTAAATATTATATCCTCAAGTACATGTCTAGGGGGTTTACCCTCTCTTAATTTCAAACCTATATCTTCCCTCCTGAATACACTTCTTACACACATATGCTACTGTCGAAATTTGAACTAGACAGTCCTCACATCCAATTCTACCGCATATCATACAGTAGCCTATTGATAAATACTTACCACATATCTCACACATAGTATCTTTACATATAAGACATATGCCTTGAGACTTTATATAATCCCGGCTACATACGAGTCTACCACAAATCCTACACTTATATTCTGCATTTGCAATACCACATATACTGCAACGAGTCAAGTCCATATACCAAATAATACATGGATACTACTTTGGTGAAATACTTTGCTATACCGTATTAAAATACCACGTTGCTTAGACATAGTAGTTGAACTAGAAAATACATCTGAAGCTATAAGATACGCGAAGGAATTAAATAGTGTCATATGTAAAAGTAATAAAATATATATACATATACTTGAGAAAAGAAATGAAGATATTATTGAAATAAAGACGAATATAATCAGCATACAAGACTATGGAGGCTCTACATTATAAGCTTTAATAATATTATCAACTTCGATACGATAAATATAGTCTTCATCAATAATACCTTCTTCTAATAATTCATTTAATCGGGTAACGATATCCCATGGATAAGACGAGACACCTGGTCTTCTAGGATCATCTATAAAATCTGACTCTGTTAAAACAAGAAACGGCTTTTGAGCAAATATTTTATGATAAATCTTTTTCTTAGCTGGCACCGTGTACCAGAAACCATATTTTTCAGACCATATAACTTCATTATGAGACAAGTGATGAAGAAATACCTTATCCTTAGAAATACCTATTTTCCTAGTAATTAGCCTAATTGACTCAATAGTTGAATAACCACCCTGTTCAAGGTGAAGATGCACGATCATATTATGATCCCTAGCAACCTCTAATGCATACCACATAATTATTTCTGAAGCAACGAATCTAGATGGTGCAGTACTATAATGTTGTCTACCAACTTCACCGATCCCATTAATTAGGCCCATTTTATATAACTTAACTATCTCATCTATAAGTCTCTTACCTAGAGAAATTATCTTTTCAAGATCCCATCCAGCCTTAAAATAACGATCAATTTCTGCGGGATGAAAACCAACAAGAACAACTGTTTTAATACCTTCTTCTCTAATCCTACGTGCTTCTTCAATAGCTATTTGATACGCCTTTAAATGAGCATTAATACCGAGCTCATTAATACCATAATGATGAGGCGGGAGACCTATTAATGCAATGAACCAGCCACCAACATTCTTAAATTTCCTAGCAATTCTTTTGGCTCCAAGACCCAATATAGGATTAGAATGGCAATGAGCATCGCTAAACAGTAATTTCAAACTATATACACCTCTAGTGATCAGTACTTAAAGGCTTCTTCACCAATCCGGGAGTACAGCCCTCATCATCTAGTTAATCATCTATTAATATATTACCTAATAAAGCGTCTTATTAAAGGATATCATTATTTACGTGGATAACTAATCATATTATTTAGAGGATATGGTGTATATCCATGGCTAGAAAGATAGGCAAAGAAGAAAAAATGATCATTATAAAATTACCATATGATATCTATGTTCGATTAGTAGAGCGAAGTAGAGTTGAAGGATATAAATTATTATCAGACTATGTAAAGTCCATTATCATGAAGGAACTAGGTCTAGAAGAGTATCCATCAAGAATGGATAGGATAGAGAATCAATTAAAAGAGATGGCAAAGAGGCTTGAGAGTTTACCCGAAATTGATTATTCAAAACTAGAGACTAGATTGCTTAGGAAAACACAAGATCTAATTAACCCGGTTACAGCAGAAATATCAAGACTATCTTCTAAAATAGCTGATATTGTAGAGCGACTTGAGAGTGTAGAAGAAAAAATTGGTGAGATTGAGAAAAAAGTTGCAAGGTTCAGTGAAGTTTCTAGAGAGAAAAAGGAAATACCACATAGAAAAACAGGTATTGAAAGACTTAAGGAAGAAGGGGCTATTTTTGAAAGTGAATTACGATGGCTAAGAAATAAGGATCGCTTCTTTGCTTACCTTGAGAGAGAGGGAGCTAAGATTATTGAGGCAAAAGATGAGAGAATAGCTGTTGATCGAGATTTCTGGACCAGGTTCGCTAGGAAATTATTTAGAGAGATAAGTACGAGTAATGATGAGCAGATTAAAATCATACTAACAAAGACTGAATATAAACTATTCACAAAGCTTAAGGAAAGCGGGTTAATATACTATGACTCAACCAGTAGAAAATGGAAGCCTGTTTCAAAAGAGTTGATCGAGTAATAATAAATATTTGTCTATACTTAACTATTCTGGATAAGTAGATATCCCAAGTAGTATGCGGTGTTGAATCATTGAAGAGGACTGGGACTATAGCCATATTAGGTGCAGGACTAGCTGGATTATCATTGGCTTACAGCTTTGCTAAAAATAACTTAGATGTTATAGTTTTAGAAGCTACTGATAAGCCTGGCGGATTACTTAAATCTATTAATATCGATGGATATACATTTGATATTGGAGGTTCCCATATAATTTTCTCTAAGGATAAAAATATTTTAAATAGCATGATTAATTTTCTTGGAAGAGAAAACTTAGTTAAACATTATAGAAATACATTCATTTATTATAATGGATCTCTCATAAAGTATCCCTTTGAGAACGGCATATACGCTCTTTCCCCACATGAGAGATATATTATATTGAAGGATATTATTGAAACATATATAAAAAGAGAAAAAGATGTGCTTGAAAAACCAAAGAATCTATATGAATGGTTCATATATGTTTTTGGAAAAGAATTATCAAGAAGATATCTTATTCCCTATAATGAAAAAATATGGAAGAGAGACTTACGAAGACTTTCCTTAGAGTGGGTAAAAGGGCGAGTACCTCATCCTCCTTTAGATGATATTATAAAGTCAGCAGTAGGAATACCCACTGAAGGATATAAACATCAAATAAACTTTTTCTATCCATTAATGAGTGGCATTGAATTCTTCATCAATAAGCTAGTATATTTTATTAAAAAATATAAAGGAAAAATATACTGTAAGACACCTATAAATAGGATTGATCATGAAGATGGCAAGTTCATTATCTCCAGTAACAATAAGACCTTTGAAGCTGATTATGTATTCTCAACTATACCTTTAACTGAGCTAATTAATTTATTTAATGATGTGCCGAACAACGTTCGAAGTGCTATTGATAATCTCGATTATAATTCTTTGATTGTTGTAGGTATTGGAGTTAAAGGTTCTCCTAAAATTAAAAATATTCACTGGATTTATTTTCCACAAAAAGAGATCATTTTCCATAGAATAGCCTTTTTAAGTAATTATAGTCCCAACATGGCTCCGAGGGGCTCCCATAGTATTATAGCTGAAATATCATATGATCCGCGGGATAAATCATTCATTAGAAGAGGAGATAAATCTATTATTAATGAAGTTATTGATCAATTAAGTGAACTTAAGTTATTGAACGAAAAAGATGTTGAAGTCTATGGGTTATGGCGATGGAAATATGCATATATAGTTTATAACCAATATTATTCAAGTTCGATAAAAACGGTTTTAGAATACATAAATAACAAAGGAATATATGTCCATGGAAGATTTGGCTCATGGAAATACTTAAATATGGATCACATCTGGAAAGAGTCCATGGAAACTAATAGGAAATTTATGACCAGATCTTTTGGTGTCTAGCATGAAAACGCTTGTTGTAATACTAAATAAAGATAATGCAGAAGGACTTAGAAAAACATTGGACTCGCTAACTAGGCAAACTGTATCGATTTGTGAGGAATTCGATGTACTTGTTATGGATGGTGGTTCAAAAGATCATTCTAAGGAAGTAACATTATCATTCTCTAAGAATTATCCATGTATTAAGTTTCGTATTCAGAAAACACTTGGTGGAACAGGCTATGCCAGGCTTGAAGCATCATTATATGCTCTTGAAAACGGATATGATGTTGTGATTTGGGGAGACTCGGAAAATGTCTATAACAGTAAATATATTGAAGGTTTTTTAAAGAGTTTTAATAATGGCTGTGACGTTGTTGGCGGCGTCCCAATTGTAACAAATGGATTTTGGTCTCACGCATATGCTTGGTATCACTCTATACATTTAGTTTTCCCTTGGATTAAGAATAGACATATACCTGGAAATAATCGGGGAGAAAAAACAAGTATTTATCATAAAGCATTATATCCGGTTAGTAAAAGAGCTGAAGATTATGGATACTCATTATTATTATTGAAAAAAGGAATTAAATTAAAACATTGTATATCTAGAGAGAGCCAAGTTTATGTTTCACTTCCTAAGAAGTTAGTGGAAGTTATAAAATGGCAAAATTATAGATCAAGAGGAGTGGCTGAAGTATGTAGAGATATAGGTATATTTCCTATTGATTGTATATTATGGATTACGTTTCTAGGCCTTATAGTTCTTGGTTTATTACTGATCCCATTTTATTGGAAAATAGGATTAACAATATTGTCTCTACCAATATTATTTTCATTAGCTCTCTTTATAGGATCGAGAAAGTATATTCTTGAGCCAAAGTTACGTTATATTTTAGCCCCTTTCGTAGGATTATTAATACATTCATATTATTGCTTAAAGACTATAGTCTTGCTCCCATTTATTAGAAGTAAATAATATCTAGAGACAGGATTATTTCTACATGTAAAACCTAATTATATAAGAGAGGGGTTGCTGTGAGTAAATACAGGGATTTTTCCAAGATCATTGGAAAACTAGTTGATGTTAAAGAAAATGGTGCAGTACTGTTAGGAAAAAACTTTACTATAGATGGACATTGGAATAGACTTATACGTGTGATAACGCATGCCCATAGCGATCATATGAGAGGACTAAGAGACAGTATCGTCCAATGTTCCGTAATAATTGCAACCCCCCCAACTTTAGAACTCATATATGAGTTATCTAATCTCCGTTCCACACATAAGTATATTCTCAAAAGAAAATCTATACCATTGGATTACGATAATGAGGTTGTTTTTAACGATGAAAAAATTACTTTAATAAAAGCTAATCATATAATTGGTGCTGCTCAAGTACTAGTAGAGACAAATAGTTACAGGGTAGGATATACAGGCGATTTTAAACTCGAAGGTACGCCTGTAATGAGAGATTTAGATGTACTTGTTATAGAGTCTACTTATGGAAGCCCAGAGTATAGAAGGCCATTTAAAAAAGAAGTTGAACAACTACTCATTGACATAGTCATCGAGGGCTTAGAAAATGGAGGGCCTGTTGCTATATATGGATATTATGGTAAATTACAAGAAGTTATGAAGATACTTAGAGAAAATAAAATCTATGATCCTTTTCTTATGCCTCCTAAAATGTATCGTGTTACAAAGATCGTTGAAAAATATGGTGGAAAAATAGGTGAATATTACAATATGTTTTCTCTTGATGGAAGAAAACTACTTGGAAATACTAGTAGGTACGTCATATTCTTACACATGAATAAAGCTAGGCATAGAAATTTACGTGAAGGCTTAAATATAATACTTTCCGGTTGGGAGTTTAGAGAGCCAATAAGAAGAATAGATTCTAATACATGGCTTGTAGCATTTAGTGATCATTCTGATTTTGATGATTTAATTGGATATGTTAAAATGGCTA
>CAZITZ010000050.1:0-8918 GCA_964542295.1 uncultured Desulfurococcaceae archaeon | reverse complement strand
CCACTTGATATACCTACTGGTAAAGCCTCTTCCTTAGCGATTTTACGGGCCATATTAATTGCTTCATCACTTGTTACCGTGACAAAATCATCTATCAAATGCCTATACCTACGAATGATATCCGGTACAAAGCCGTCTCCGACACCCTCGATCTCATGCCTACCCCATGGACCCTCCCTACCAGTCTTAAACCAGTATGTAGCTACTGGACACTCAGCAGGCTCCGCACCAATAACAAGAGTCTTTGGATTAACTTCTTTAAGCCTCTTAGCAACACCGATCAAGGTACCTCCAGTACCTACTTCAGCAACCCATGCATCGACACGGCCAAGCTGGTCAAGGATCTCCTTACCAGTTGTTGCATAATGGCTCCATACATTAGCTTCATCCCACCACTGGTCAAATACAAAGTATTTATCGGGATTCTCTTGTGCAAGTTTCTTAGCATACTCTAGAGCTCCTAGAGCATCGCTTTCACCACCGGGTGTAGTAACGAATTCTGCGCCAAAGAGCTTCATGAGTAAGAATCTCTCTTCACTCATTTCCTCAGGTATAACGATCAATACCTTATAGCCAAGGTATCTACCGATAGCTGAAAATGCTATTCCTGTATTACCAGTTGTAGGGACCACAAGCGTCATTCCAGGCCTTAACTTACCAGTTGACTCAGCAGCCTTAATCATATAATATGCCATTCTATCCTTTACTGAACCAGTTGGATTCATGAATTCTAGCTTTGCCCATATCTCAGCCTTAACATCCTTTGGTACGACTCTCGATAATTTAATAATTGGTGTATTACCAATACAGTCGATTACATTATAACATACTCTTAAACCCATCATCGATCCACCTGTTTCCAAGTACTATGTATCAATTGCTAGCATATATGGGAGAAAATAATAAATATAATCCCCATAGACGGCCAGATATTTATCAAGATCGTTTAAAATATATCGTTTAATGAAAAAACTTATCTCTAATTAATTCTAAAAATAAATTCTTGAGGTAAATGATATGGTTTCTATTCAGGCTATAATCAAGCCTATAACTGATGTTGAATTTGAAGAAATGATTTCTGAAGAAGATATTAAGAAGAGTATATGGCGGTGGAGGAAGGTCTATTATCTTGAGAAAGATAGGGAATGCAAGAAATGTAATCGTAACAAGATAAATAATAAGAATACCATGTATAAGATAAATGATCAAAATTATCCATTTAGTATTAGAAGGCCTTTCTTCTATAAAATCGATAGAAGCGATCATGTTTATATACGGACTTATAGAATGGTCGTATATGGTATCATGCAATATAGTAAATCGATGAAGACTATTGTAATGAAGGCATCAGGCTATAATCTTGGAAAAATGCTTGTTAAGAAAAGAGCTATCAAGTCATTAGATGATCTTCCAAAGATCTTTATCTTACAAAGAATCGGGATCCTAGATATAGTGAATGAATCACTAAATAACATGAATATAAACATATATGAGTGCATGAGCTGCTATGGAATGAAGAATATTGGAGAAACTATGTGTGATTTTGAAGCTGGTGTTATTGAGGGAGTATTAGAGGAGTTGTATGGAAAGAATACAACCATTGAAAAATATTGTTGGGGTAAAGGAGATCATTTCTGTGGATTCGAAGTATATTTTGAATAAGGGAAAGGGATGAATCCATGATATGGAGTAGTCTAATAATAAGGCCTGTTATAACATGTAATGGAAACTGCATAGGATGCCCTTGGACATCTTCTTCTATTGAAAGAAATATATTGCCTATACAAATATTCAATAGATTATACAAGCTCATAAAAGACTATAGTTTTGATGAATCAATTATCTTATGTCCAAATCCATACCTACATCCAAAAATTAAATACTTTATCAATAAATTAAGAGATCTTTCAAGGAAAGTCTACGTCTTATTACCTATCAAACATGTTCGCAATCTTACTAAGGATCTCGTTAAAGACATAGATGAATTTGTAATAGTGATTAGCAACTATATTGAATTATTTAATGAAGAAAAATATATAAGGGCATTACTAAGCCATGGTATTGAGAATTTCTCAATATACCTTGCACTAAAAACTATAGATATTAACATTGAAAATATAGTATCATCGATCAATATATGCCGTAAATATGGATTAAAGCTTAGGATAGGTGAAATCCCATATTCATACATATATGTTCTTGATCTTCAGAGATTCCTTATTGAAAGAGGCTATGAAGTCTCATTACCATATGGTTATCTCTATGGCTATAGAGCCTATACTGCATATATAGATGACTATAGAGTTACAATATTGACTAAACCTCTAAGAGAAGAATGTAGAAAATTATATCTCGATTCAATAGGTAGACTATACAAATGTCCATTTTTAAGCGAATACATAGACCTCAATAATGGCAATATATCAATAGGTGCTATTAGAAAGATCATGTTTTCGGATTGTCCAATAAAATATAGGTTACAAGACTATATACCAGCTATAAATATTTCACTTGTTACAACAGATGGAAAGATCATTCCAAAAGACATACTTGAACTACTTGAAGTACTCATGCATACAAAATCATTTAGAACTGCATGCGAATTACTTGGCTATAAACCATCAACTTATATTGAGAAAATACATTCCCTTGAAAAAAGAATAGGTTTTAAACTAATTGTTACAAATAGAGGAGGCCATAAGAGAGGAATAACACTATTGACTCCAGAGGCTTTGAGGCTATTGGAAAAATACAAAGCTATTAGAGAATATATTTCCGAGAAAATGTTTGAGGGTAAATATAGGAATTTTATCATATAACCGGTATCGAACGATATATATTTTACCGTGTTCTAATTTTCGAATACGATTCCCTTATTTCTATTATAAGATAACTTTATAAACTGAGGTGAACAGTGACGACCATGGCTTCTCCAATACCTGTATCGGGTAATATGGAGAATCTTATTATATTCATTGATCCTGAGAGATGCATGGGATGTAGATCATGTGAATTGGCTTGTGCTGTTGAACACTCATTGAGTAAGTCATTATATGGTGCTATCTTTGAAAAACCTTTGCCTAGACCGAGAATAAGGGTTGTAACAGTTGATAATCTATTGTATGTACCAATGAGATGTCAGCATTGTAAGGATGCTCCATGTATCAATGTATGTCCAACTAAAGCTTTGCAGAGGACGCCTGAAGGATATGTTGTATTAAGTCCAGAAAAATGCATTGGATGTATAATGTGTGTGCTTGCATGCCCATTTGGTCATCCAAGATATAATCCTGATACAAAGACTATTATCAAATGTGATTTCTGTGTTGATAGGATTAGAGAAGGTAGGTTACCAGCATGTGTAGAGGCTTGTCCCACAGGAGCATTGCGGTTTGGTAGGCTAGAGGAGTTTCTTGAGGAACTTAGTACTATGAAGGCTAGGGAATTAGTTAGTGGTAGACCTACAGCTCCTGGAATAGTAGTTGTAAAGCCTGTATCAGAAGTAACTCCTACACCCAAACCTCTAGATATTAAATCTAAATATTCTCCCGTCTCATGGGGGTGATCCCTTCCTCATGTCTACTCGTTGGAAATATCTAAAGTATAAACTACCAGCAGAACAGGTCTCTATTACACCTGGTGTATCAAAACTTATTGAGAAGGCTGAAGAAGAGGGTATTTCAACTGTATGGCATAGATATCTTGAGCAGCAGCCGCAGTGCGGCTTTGGTTTACTAGGTGTGTGTTGTAGGAACTGTAATATGGGTCCATGCCGTATAGACCCATTTGGTTACGGCCCAACACGTGGTTCCTGCGGTGCTACAGCAGATACTATTGTAGCAAGGAATATTCTTAGAATGATTGCTGCCGGTGCAGCAGCACATAGTGATCATGCTAGAGACATAGTTAGAGTACTTAGACTAGTTACTGAGGGTAAGACAAAGGCTTACAAGATCACTGATTCCGAGAAGCTGAGAACTGTTGCAACAGCTCTTGGCATTAAAGTTGAGAAGAGAAGTGATATGAATATAGCTAAAGACCTTGTAAAGATACTTGAGTCAGAATTCGGTAAGCAGGATGAAGAGCCATTAGCTCTAGTAAAAGCATTAGCTCCAGCTAAGAGACTTAAGGTCTGGAGCAAATTTGGTGTAGTACCTCGTAATATCGATCGTGAGATATGTGAGTGTATGCATAGGACACATGTCGGTGTAGATGCTGATCCAGTTAGTCTATTACTCCATGGAGTACGTACGGCTCTAGCTGATGGATGGAGCGGCTCTATGATGGCTACATTGCTTAGCGATATATTGTTTGGCACTCCAAAGCCTCTGAAATCCTTTGCTAATTTTGGTGTATTGAGGGAGGATATGGTTAATATTGTTGTACATGGACATAACCCGGTATTGTCTATGAAGATTGTTGAGAAGGCTATGAGTAAGGAGATGCAGGAGTATGCTAGGAAGTTTGGAGCTAATGGAGTTAACGTTGTTGGTATGTGTTGTACGGGTAATGAGGTTCTAATGAGGCTTGGAGTACAGCCTGTAGGTAATTATTTGATGCAAGAACTAGTGATCATAACTGGTGCTGTAGAGGCAATGATTGTTGATTACCAGTGTATATGGCCTGCATTAGCTGATGTCGCTGGATGTTATCATACAAAACTTATCACTACAGAGCCTAAGATGAAGATACCCGGCGCTATCCATATAGAGTTTGAGCCGGAACATGCTGATGAGATTGCTGAAAAGATCGTTAAAATAGCTATTGAGAACTATCCTAATAGGCCAAGAGATAGAATGTTTATTCCGAAGGAGAAGATGGAGCTTATGGCCGGCTTTAGTGTTGAGGCTATTGTAGCTGCTCTAGGTGGAACACTAGATCCATTAATCAATGCATTACGTGATGGCACTATAAAGGGTATTGTAGGAGTTGTTGGATGTACTAATCCAAAGGTAAGACATAATTATAGCCATATAACACTTACGAAGAAGCTTATTGAGAATGATATACTTGTTGTAGGAACAGGTTGCTGGGCAATAGCTGCTGCATTGCATGGATTATTATCGCCAGAAGCAGCTAAGCTTGCAGGACCTGGTTTAAGAAAGATCTGTGAAGCACTTGGAATACCTCCATGTCTACATATGGGTAGCTGTGTTGATTGTTCAAGAATATTGATTGCATTAAAGGCTTTAGCTGAGGCATTAAATGTCGATATACCAGATCTACCGGCCGCTGGTTCGGCTCCAGAGTGGATGAGTGAGAAAGCAGTCAGTATCGGTACATACTTTGTTGCATCAGGTGTATTTACACACTTAGGCACAATACCTCCTGTACTAGGTAGTCAAAAGGTTACTAAACTATTAACAGAAGATATTGAGGATGTACTGGGCGGTAAATTCTATGTAGAACCCGATCCGGAGAAAGCCGCTGAGACAATAATTAAAGTTATTATGGAGAAACGTAGAAAACTTGGATGGCCTGTCTAGAATATTTATTGACTTTAGAGGCGTATTAGTTGAAAATACTGGTATCTGGTAAAGGAGGTGTTGGCAAGACAACTATAGCTGCTTTACTCTCAATCATTTTTTCTAAAAACGGCTACAATGTCCTAGCTCTTGATACAGATTCTGTACCAAATATGGCTCAGAGCCTAGGCATACCATATGAAGAATCTGAAAAGATTGTTCCATTAGCTAAAAACGATGCCTTAGCTGAAGAAAGAACAGGTGCAAGGCCTGGTATGGGATGGGGTGTATTATTCTCACTGACTCCAAGAGTAGATGATTTAGCAGATAAGTATGGTCTAAGAATAAATGATCGTTTAAAACTAGTTGTTATTGGAAGTATTGATGTTAGTAAGGAGGGGTGCTTATGCCCAGCAATAGCGCTTGCTAAGGCATTTCTATTACATGTCATGATATCTAGGAATGAAGTAATTATTGTAGATTCAGAAGCAGGTGCTGAAGTATTTGGCAGAGGCCTAGCTGACCATTTTGACATGAATATTACTGTTTCAGAGCCTACAATAAAATCACTATTAATAGCTAAGAAGCTTATTAAAATGGCTAATGAGCTTAATGTAAAGAATAACATGTTAGTCATTAATAAGGCATCGGATGAAATAGAAGCAGCTCAATTATTCACTAAGATATTCAAGGACTATAAGATACCATATCATATTGTGAGGTATGATCAGAACATTGTTAATCTTGAGATAAAAGGAATTGGATTAAATAATTTGCCTGAAAACAGTATTGCATATCAAGATATTTTTTCTCTATATAATAAAATCCTCAAAATGCTTAAAAGAAGCTAATCTTGACTTAGGTGATACGTATGTGTGAATCCAAGGCAATACTTCTTAGAAACGGAGAGGAAGAGACAATTATGGATGATGTAGCACTACTTGAAATAAAAGATCATAAATACGTACTGTACAGAATAGATGGAAATAAGATCGAGTTATCTGAAGAATATAAGTTATTAAGAATTGATTTTTTGAAGCATAAAATATACTTCAAGACTGACTAGATGATGGTGATGTTTGATTGATTGAGGGGGATATTGTTTTTCTCCCAATGATACCACTGATAATAGCTTCTATTATCACAGTTTCGTTCCGAGGAAAAATATCTAATTACATAACATCAATTTCTTCTATGATATCATGTGCATTAATGCTATATGTATCATATAAGGTACTCATACTTAACCAAGTAATAAGATCTAGTATAAGGATAGGGCCTGAATTACCAAGTATTCCATTGAATTTCCTATCTATTCGTTTCTTGATCGATAGTTTATCAGGGATATTTATTTTCATCCTTGGCCTAGTCGGTTTTTTAGCATCACTATATAGTATTAGTTACATGAGTAGATTTTATGATAAAGAGCATCTCGGGTTCTATGGTTTTAACTATATGGTTTTCCTATTATCAATGTACTTGACACTTACGACACGTGATCTATTCTGGTTTATTGTTTTCTGGGAGATTATGACACTTAGCTCACAATTCCTCGTATCATTTGAGAAAGAGAAGAGAAGAGCTGTATGGGCTGGATACAAGTACTTTACAATTACTAAGGCTGGTTCTGAAGTACTTATTATTGGTATATTATTACTGATCATATTTTATTGTGGTATGAATACTGATTTCTTAGTATTAAGATATGTAATGAAGCCTGGCAAGTTATTGAATAATATCATTATTGCTTTATTATTCATAGGCTTAGCTGTAAAGGCTTCATTAACTCCATTCCATACATGGCTTCCAGATGCCCATCCTGAAGCCCCTAGCCATGTATCAGCTTTATTAAGTGGTGTAATGATCAAGGTTCCTATCTATATGATGTTTAGACTTTATTATTTCTTCTTTAGACCAAGTCTCTTATGGGGGATCATAGTATCTGTCATGGGCATTATAACCGTGTTAATAGGAGCTTTTTACGCACTTATACAAGAGGATTCAAAGAGATTATTGGCATATAGTAGTATTGAGAACATAGGTATTATTATACTTGGCCTAGGTGTGTCACTATCTTTTCTCTCAATAAATAATATATCCTATAATGTACTCGGTGCAATAGCATTATTTGCATCATTATATCATGTAGTGAATCATGCAATCTATAAATCATTATTATTCATGGTAGCTGGCTCAATATATTATAGAACGGGCTCTAGAGATCTTGATGTTTTAGGAGGACTCTCAAAATATATGCCATTAACTGCTTTAGCAGCAATAATAGGTATATTGTCAATAACTGGTATACCCCCATTTAATGGCTTTACTAGTAAATGGCTATTATATTCATCAACTATAGGCTCGGGAACACCATATGTAATAATGGGTATTTTGCTACTCTTTACTGGAGGCATAACTATAGCCGTATACATTAAATTCTATACAACAATATTTACAAGACCACCTAAGAAGCCATATACTATGGAAATAAAGGAATCTCCTCCAACAATAACATTGCCTTTAATCTCATTAGCTATACTATGCATCCTATTTGGACTATTTCCGATAATACCATGGTATATTATAGGTGACTTCATACAGAGAATATATCCATTAAGGAGCTATATAGGAATATATCCTGGATTAATAATTGTTCCAACAATATCTATAGCCTTTCCATTCCTCTTACTGTTAGTCCTTGCATCTATAATATTCCCTCTATTATTTGCCATATACTTGGGATATAGGAAAAGTATATCTATAACATGGGCTTCAGGTATATTGTATAAAAGCAGCCCCATGTCTGTTTCATCAAGAAGCTACTATAATGTATTTCGTACAATATTTAGTGAAGTATATTCAATTGGAGACACTCTTTACAATATCTTTATACTAAAGACCTCTAGTGCATTAAGGAAATTATTTGAAGCAATTTACTATGTTATTGAGAATCCACCATATATGATTATATTATTCCTATTATTGATCTTGTTGAACTACATAATCCTATGGGAGGGGTGGTATATCATTGATTAGAATTATATTTGCATTAATCAATGTACTAATTGCATTAATAATTGCTCCTTTATTTGATGGGATAGAACGTAAGATAAAGGCTAGATTACAGAATAGGAGAGGCCCTCCAATACTACAAACAATATATGATCTTGCTAAACTATATAGAAAGGAAAATATATTTCTTGGATCTAGATTACATTTCATAACTCCAATTATTGTTTTTTCCAATATCTTTATTGCTCTACTAATTATTCCAACATTTATACCAGTATCAATATATTTCATTGGAGACATTATTCTACTACTATATCTATTAAGTTCTTCATCACTATTTCTCGTATTAGGCAGCATATCTTCTAGAAACCCATTTGCAATAACTGGTTCAAATAGGGAGATAATGCTTTCAATAGGTTCTAAGCTTCTATTAGCTTTAAG
>CAZITZ010000049.1:5654-9196 GCA_964542295.1 uncultured Desulfurococcaceae archaeon | reverse complement strand
GTCTCTCCTTTTGCTAAACTAGAAGTGGTTACATCAAAATCAATGACATCTCCTCCAAGCCTTTTCATAGCAAATTGAAAACTAAGTTTTGTACGTGTACTAGGCTCTAAAAACACTGTTGCCATAATCCTTCCTTTAGCGTAATTTAATACTTTCTTTTCTCTAATTTCCTCTCTAAGCTTATCGGCATGCTTAAATAATTTTAATATAATTTCTCGATCAAATTGTTTAGCAGATAGTATGTCTTGTCCTTTTAAGTTAAGCATATATGAATAACCTCCACTATGAAGGATAGATTTGTTAGAATATATAGATAATTCTATCCTTGTCTAAAAATTGAAATAGCGATTAAAATGTTTAAAAATCATTTTTATATTCTTTAGATGCCTTAATAATGGCTCTTAATATATTTACGTATCCTGTACATCTACATAAGTTTCCACGTATATAGTCTATGATCTCTTCAATATTTGGATTAGGATTTTCATCCAATAGTTTCTTTGCAACCAATATAAAGCCAGGTATACAATATCCACATTGAATAGCTCCTTCTTCTAGAAATGCTTTTTGAATCGTATTTAGTCCCTGATCCCTGTCTAGTCCCTCAATTGTAATAACTTCCTTCCCATTAACATCAACTGCTAATAATAGACAAGACAATACAGGTTCTCCATCAACTAATACAGTACACGCACCGCATTCGCCAATACCACATCCATATTTTGTCCCCGTCAATCCAAGTTTTTCTCTTAATACGTTAATCAATAGTTCATTAGGCTCTACGTCAATATCCACATAGCGACCATTTAATTTAAAATGGATCCTCGTGTTAATCACCTCCATTTAGCTCTTTTAAAGGCTTTAACAAGAGCCTCGTATGTAATTACTTTAGAAATATGTCTCCTATACTCAACTGTAGAACGGGCATCGGTTATTGGAGATATATCTTTTACAACAAGTTTTGAAGCCTCTAAAGCAATTTCTTCACTAAATATTTTACCACGAAGATATTTTTCAACACTAAATGCACGTATCGGCGTAGGCGCTACTGATCCTAGTGCTACGGCAACATCTTCGATAACATTGTCCTCTCCAATAACTAGTTTAACGGCAACATTTACCTTAGCAAGATCCATTGCTGTTCTGGCGATTTTTATAAAGGCTGAGCCTGTCCTATTACCTGGACAAGATAATATGATCTCTGTAAGAATCTCATCATGTTTTAATATGGTTCTCTTAGGACCTTTAAAGAAACTTGTTATTGGTATTATCTTTTCTCCATTTAGACCAACTATCTTTAAGGAAGCATTGAATACCATTAGTGGTGGTGCTGTATCTGCTGCTGGCGAAGCATTACATAAGTTACCGCCAATAGTAGCCATATTTCTTATTTGTACACTAGCCATAGATTTCACGGCCTCATATAATGCGGTAAAGTTTTCCTTAATAACTTTACTTTTTTCTAAAGTCCTCAGCTTGGTTAAAGCACCTATGATCAATTGGTCTCCTTGTTCACGGATTCCATATAAATCACTGATCTTCTTAATGTTAACTATACATCTTGGCTTAAGAACTCCCATTTTAATTAATATAAGTAGATCAGTTCCTCCTGCAAGTATTTTAGCATCAGATCCGTATTTACTGAGTATTTCTATGGCTTCATTCAAGCTCTTTGGCTCATAGTAGTCGAATTTACATGGAATAATATGTGTATTCGAATAATTTATATTCCATTTATTCTCAACCAAATATATCACCTCTCTCCATAAGCGCCCTAATAATCTTTTCAGGAGTAATAGGAAGTTCATAGAAACGAATACCTATTGCATTATAGATTGCATTAGCAATAGCAGCTGCAACAGGATTAGTAGCTGCCTCACCTAAACCTTTCGCACCAAATGGTCCCGCAGGATCACTTGTATCAGCAAAGATTACCCTAAATTTATCTGGACTAACAAGATCTTTTGCAGTAGGTATTTTATAATCTGTGATAAAGCCCTTACTTACAAGCTCTCCCGTTATACTGTCGTATTCTGTATGTTCTAATAAAGCCATAGACCATCCCATAGCAAAACCTCCATGAATCTGCCCCTCAGCTAGATCGGGATTGATTACTGTACCACAATCAACGCCAGCGACTACTTCCAATGGGACTACTTTCCCCGTCCAAGTATCAACAAGGACTTTTACAAAATATACTGTATAGGCTGGTGGAGCAGCTGGTGCACGATAAGATAATGAAATAGAAATTGATCCCCAATTACGCTGCCATAGTATATGAGCTAATTCTCTAAGAGTTATTCTTTTCTCAGGACTACCTTCAACATATATAACTGCATCATTAATTTCCTCATCAAACTCCATTCTTAAACCATCAATTGTTGCAACACCTCCTATAATATGAAGAGCATATTCAAGGATCTTCTGTTTTAGGATTTTAGCAGCTCTACGAGCTGCTTCGCCACCTACAAATACTCCTCTAGAGGCATGTGTACATACATCATAGAGAGTTGTTGTAGTATCACTCCATACAATATTTATATGATCAAGAGGTACTCCTAGTTCCTCGGCAATAATTTTTGCATGTGCATCGAGAGTTCCACCACCATGATCCTGTAAAGCTGTTATATAATCTATTGTTCCATCCTCATTAAGCTTCAATATAGTCCCTGTATAATCAATTACTGTTCCAGATAATGGGCCTCCAGCACCGCTTGTATGAAATCCTCTACCAACACCTATACCCACTCTAAAGCGTCCTTTTTTATTCCTTGGATCACCTCTTTCTTTCCAACCAATAAGCTCTGCTCCTTTAAGCATAAGATACGGAACTCCATCACTACGTACAATCGATTTGACTGTTGGACCCTGGCCCCAGAATAAATCCCCTTTTCCAACATAATTCTTTAATCTAAATTCAATGGGATCTATTCCAAGTTCTTCAGCTAATTCATCGATCATGGTTTCAACAGCCCATGTAATCTGCGGATTTCCAAATCCCCTCATAGCTCCACTAGGTACCTTATTGGTATAAACAGCTATTCCTCGATATCGAATATTTTTCCATTTATAAAGTGATACAAACCATCCTAAAGCAACACCAAGTAACGGATAAGGCTGTATTTGATGCGCACCTATATCCATAATATTCTCTAATTCACCAGCTATTAATGTACCATCTTTCCTAGCTCCAGCTTTAATCTTTAAATACATCTCATAGCTACAGTGTTCATACATATCTTCTTCACGTGTTAAAGCAATCTTTACTGGACGACCTGTCTTTAAAGCTAAAGCTACAGCTACCAATACAATAGGGTTTGTTTGAATACTAGATCCAAAGCTTCCTCCAATAGGGATCTTTATAACATTAATCCTACTCATCGGTATACCATAAACTTGTGATATTAATATTCTAGTATTGTGAATTGATTGAGTAGTCGTCCATATAGTTAATCCTCCGTTTGGCTCGGGCCTTACAATAACTGCTTTGGGTTCAAGCTGTAAATGATATCTACGATTAGTCTTAAAACGACGTTCAATAA
>CAZITZ010000049.1:0-5554 GCA_964542295.1 uncultured Desulfurococcaceae archaeon | reverse complement strand
CTAGGATGATCAGTTAGAATTTCCCAATCCTTATACGTTACATCTTCTGTACTAACAAGTCTCGGATTAAACTTAACCCTGGGCACATCCCATGGAGTGATTATAGCTGTAGCATACTTCATAGCATTTGTAATATCGATTCTTCTAACAATAGCATGAGGGTAAGGACTTTTTAAGATCCTACCTATAAGCATTCCCGGCAAATTAATATCGTTAGAGAACTTTATTCTTCCAGTAGCTTTCGCTATTCCATCATGTCTAATAGTTCTTTTACCTATGAACTTATATTTCAAGGTATGTGGCACCCATTACTAGAAAGATAAGCTATACAAGATATTCTTAAAGAAAAGATCTAGTACAAAAATATTAGGATAGAGATAATTTTTTCTATCCCATAAACTCTTTCATTAATTTGGTGGAAAATTATTGTCTAATCTACTTGTTAAAGGAGGGAAATTAGTTTTTCCATGGGGAATTATTGAAGCTGACATATTGATAAACAATGGAACAATCTCGATCATAGGTAAGGAGGTTAAAGTTAACAATGTTGAAGTACTTAACGTAAATGGCAAACTTGTTTTCCCAGGAGCAGTAGATGAGCATGTACATATGAGGGAGCCTGGACTAGAATATAAGGATGATTTTAAACGTGGAACATTAGATGCCTTGATCGGCGGAGTTACAACGGTGCTCGAAATGCCAAACACTATTCCACCAGTTGATACAGCAAATAGATTAATTGAGAAAAGGAAATTATTAGAGAGTAAAGCTTATGTAGATTTTGGCCTATATGGCGTAATACATGATAATAACATTATTGAGTTTGAATCCCTTGTCAATGCAGGTGCCATTGGCTTCAAGATCTTTATGGGGCCTACAACGGGTAATATTCCAGCTCCATCAACACCTACGTTATACGAGGCCATGGTGAAGGCTTCTAAAACAAATATACCATTAGCTTTCCATGCTGAGGATTGGAGTCTTGTAAAATATTTTACAGAGAAGATAAAAGCTCTTGGCAGGAAAGATCCCATTGCACATATGGAGGCTAGGCCCCCAATCTGTGAAGAACTAGCTATTAGAAAACTAGTAACTATAGCTAAGTATACAGGCGCCCATATACACATAGTCCATGTAACTAGTTGTGAAGCTATTGAGGCTATTAAAGAGGCGCAATCTAAAGGAATAAGAATTACTGCTGAAACTAATCCCCACTACCTTTTACTTGATAGTAGAGATTATAGCAAATATGGTTCCTTGATTAAAGTTAATCCACCTATTAGAGAAGCTAGACATAAAGATTGCTTGTGGAGGGCAATAATAGATAATGTAATAATGGCCATAGGCTCTGATCATGCACCTCATAGTTTAGAGGAGAAAAATAGAGATATATGGAGTGCGCCAGGAGGATTTCCAGGCGTAGCAACTCTTTTGCCGTTAATGATTGATCAAGCTTTAAGGGGAAGAATAGATATCACAATGATACCTTCTCTTCTAGCGGAAAACCCTGCTAGAATATATAATATTTATCCTAAAAAGGGATGTATTCATACAGGATGCGATGGAGATCTTGTAATAATAGATCCTAGCAAAGAATCTATTATTGATAAAGAAAAATTACATACTAAACATAAGCTTACACCTTTCCATGGATGGAAACTTAAGGGTAAAATAGACTATGTTATTCTCAGAGGAAATATAGTTTATTGGGAAGACAACATTATTGATAAGCCTCTTGGCACATTTATAAAACCCTTAAAGAAATAGCTTTAGTAATATAACAATGCAGTAGGTTTATTTCCAGCATATACTACTATCTATATTATTGTGGAAATAGTTCTTGTGTGATAGCTATGTCTTATGAGGATCCCTATGAACTTATCAATAAATGGCTTAGAGCAAGAGAATTTATAGTTATAGGCAAGGGAATAACACGAAGCGATTCTTTAGAGAAAGCTCTTGGTAAAGCGAGATTTATAGAAGACTATTTTGAATATGGTAAAATGCTCTTTATTAAGCAAGTTTTGAGTAGTGAAGGTCATGCTATCATAGAGGAGATAAATTATGATGAGGCACTGAAGATATCTGGTATAGTAGGTATATATACGTATAAGGACATTCCTGGAGAGAATCAAGTAGGATATGCATTACCTGATCAACCTTTATTAGCTGAAGGCAAGGTTAGATACCATGGCGAAACAGTTGCTCTTATAGCTGCATGGGATTATGATAAAGCCTTCAAAGCTGCAGAATTAATTAGAATAAGATATAGGCCGTTACCTATACTACTTGATCCTCTTGAGGCTTTTAAGAGAAAAGATATACTTGTACATGATGAGCTTGGGTCGAATATAGCATTTAAGACGAAACTTCGCCGTGGAGATGTTGAGAAGGGTTTTAGTGAATCAGATGTAGTTGTTGAAAATACCTATAGAACTCATCATCAAGAGCATGCTTATCTAGAGCCAGAAGCAGCATTAGCTATACCCGATGTAGAAGGTAGGTTAACGATTATCTCGTGTGCACAATATCCTCATTTAGCTCAGAAAATAGTTGCTAGAGTACTTGGATTACCATCATCACGTGTGAGAATAGTGTCTCCATATATTGGCGGCGGTTTCGGTGGAAAAGATGATGAAGGGCCTTTGGTTGCTGCTAAGGCTGCCCTAGTAGCATATCTAACTAGTAAACCAGCTTTCCTAATGTACTCTAGGGAAGAAAGCATACGGGTTCATCCAAAACGGGAGGCAACAGTGATCAAGTATAAATCTGGGGCAACTGCCGATGGTAAGTTGAGAGCTATTAAAGTAACTATAATCCATGACACGGGCGCGTATGCTAATCGAGGGCCATTTATATTGTGGAGAGCAACGGTACATGCCTCTGGACCATACTATGTACCTAATGCATGGGTTGATGGCTACTGCGTATATACTAATAAAGTACCACAAGGCTCATTCCGCGGATTTGGTAATCCATCAGTACAGTTTGCAGCTGAAGCCCAAATGGACGAACTAGCCCGTAAACTAGGCTTGGACCCTGTTGAATTCAGGCTAAAGAATCTCCTTAGGCCAGGTATGGATACTATTACTGGTCAATTATTGGAGGATTCTGTCGGGGTAGCTGACATGGTTGCTAAACTTTCTGAATCAATGAATTGGAAGAAATTAAGAAAAGAAATTGATGAGTGGAATATCAAGGGTACTAGATATAGGCGCGGCCTTGGAATAGGCGTTGCATGGCACGGTATAAGTACTAGTCGAGGCGTACCTGATTGGAGTAATGCATATATCAAAATCGATCGAGACGGCTCTGTAACTATCTACACAGGCATAGTTGAGATAGGACAAGGATCGCCTACAACAAGTCATAGGCAGATTGTAGCTGAAGTTCTAGGCGTACCACTAGAACTCATAAACGTGGTATTTGGAACATCAGATGCACCTGATGGAGGAGCAACACATGCTTCAAGAGGCACTAGTATAGGAGCTATAGGTGTATTATTAGCTGCTGCGAAAATTAGAGAGCGATTAAATAGACTTGCTGCAGACTTACTTAAAGCTCCTCCTGAAAAAATCGTAATTAAAGAAGGTAAAGTATTTGTTCAAGGTGATGAAGAAAAGTCCATGTCTTGGAAAGAATTGGTTGAAAAAGCGTACTCTCGTGGAATAGATTTAAGTGCTACAGGCTATTTCTTTTTGCCAAAAGGAAGCTTTGATAATGAACGCGGACAAGGATACGCATATCCAGCATATAGTTATGTAGCACTAGCAATAATGGTTGAAGTCGATACATGGACTGGTAGAGTTAAAGTTCTAAAGGCTTGGCCTGGATTAGCTGCTGGGAAAATCATTAACCCGATACAAGTGGAGGGCCAGATGGAAGGAGCTATTACTCAAGGTATTGGTTATGTATTAATGGAGGAAATAAGGTTTGGCAGTAAAGGAGAGATTCTTAATGCTGATTTAACAGATTATACTATACCTACTGCAATGGATATTCCACTGGAAATTGCTAAACCTGTCTATGTAGAGGATGTATTTAAGTATGGACCTTTTGGTGCAAAGGGAGTTGGTGAAATGGCATTCATACCTTTGCCAGCTGCAATAGCTAATGCAGTATCACATGCCATTGGCAAACGCATTACTGAATTACCTCTTACTCCCGAAAGGCTTTATAAAATAATTAAGAATATAAGGTGATTAGCTATGTTCTATCGTCTACCTCAATTTAAGTATTATAAGCCTCGGGCACTTGATGAAGCATTAAAGTTATTAAATGAACTTGATGAAGCTAAAGTCGTAGCTGGTGGAACAGATCTATTGATAGATATGAGGATAGGTAGATATAGACCTAAAAATATCATAGACATTAATGATCTTAACGAGTTAAAATACATAGTTGATGATGGCAATTGGATACGTATAGGTGCTTTAACTAGATTACAGGAATTAATTGATTCAGAAATTGTTAGAGAAAAACTACCAATACTGTATGAAGCCGTTTATCACATGGCTAGCTGGCAGATAAGAAATATGGCTACTATTGGCGGTAACTTATGTAATGCTTCGCCAGCAGCAGATACAGCACCACCACTAATGGTTCTTGAAGCTAAACTTAGAGTAATTAGTATTGAAGGAGAAAAAACCATAGATGTAAGAGAATTCTTCTTAGGTCCTCGGAAGACCATACTTAAAAGAAATGAGCTATTAAAGGAGATAATGGTACCAGTCTATAAAGATTATGGATATTCATATATGAAGCTTGGTCGTAGAAACTCATTTACACTATCTATAGTGTCTGTAGCTTCTTTGGTAAAAGTAGAGGATAATGTATTTAGTGATGTACGTATCGCACTAAATTCTATAGCGCCTACCCCGATACGTGCATTTAGTGTTGAGAAGTATCTAGTAGGGAGAAAAGTGGCAATAGACAGTATTAAGGCTGCATCAAAACTTGTTGCAAAAGACATATCACCAATAACCGATATCCGGGCAACGGCTGAATATCGTAGAGACATGGCCATAGTTTTAACTTATGATGCCCTTAAAGTTGCGTTAAAGAGATTAGGCATAGAATTCTTAGAGGGGTGATTGTTCTTGGTTGTTGTAAAGTTTAATCTTAATGGGCGTCCCGTAGAGGTTGATGTAGAACCTAATGAAATTCTTCTTGATACATTGAGGAATAAATTAGGTATAAAGAGTGTAAAAAGAGGATGTGAACGGGGAGAATGTGGGACTTGTACAATACTCCTTGACGGAAAACCAGTATATTCATGTATGTTATTAACTGTACAGGTTAACGGGCATTCCATATATACGGTCGACGGTCTTTGGAATAATGAGTTATTTAAAAAGCTAGTGTACAACTTTACTATAAAAGGTGCTATTCAATGTGGATATTGTACCCCCGGATTCTTAATAACAACATATGCTCTGTTAAAGACTAAAAAGGTAATAGGTAAAGAGGACGTGTTGAAAGCAATAGAAGGAAATTTATGCAGATGTACAGGCTATAAAAAGATTATCGAAGCAATAATAGAAACGTATGAATG
>CAZITZ010000048.1:6851-9550 GCA_964542295.1 uncultured Desulfurococcaceae archaeon | reverse complement strand
GTGTGGTCCATGCTACTATGATGTACCTGCTGGAATATATTTCGAGTTTAGGTAGTTTATTTTATACAATATTAATTTTTGATTTTGTCTATCTTTGATTAGAAATTCTTTGTTTAGAGATTGATTTTTCATGATTTAATGAGAATGTTTTCTTTAGTGGAATAGATTGTACAAAGTCATTTTTACTAAGGTATTCTATGGAATAGGGTTTTCTGCTCAATTGCAAGTAGTCTTAGTCCATCATATAGTCTCCAGTCTTTAACAACTATGGGCTTCCCATAGATCAGGGCTTTATTGAATATGGAGTCTGGTGCATGGTTTAATACAACTATATCAACTGGTAAGCCTATTTCCTGAGAAAGCCTTTTACCAAGATCCTCTGCATACCCATAATCTTCAACAACATCCCCCGGATCACGTAGATATAATGCTACATCAACATCTCTTGTAAACACGGTCTCCATAAAGCCTCCAAAAACAATTGCTAGTAAAACCCGATTCTCCCGTTTAAGCTCCCTCCCCAGTATCTTAAGCACCTTCCTCCTAAGATCCTCTGTAACACGGAATAACCTCTTACCCTTCAATAAATCTACGGATTCCATCGAGAGCCCTCCTAATAATCTCTAAGCCGCTACCCCTCGCCTCCGCTACTATCCTATTATCATCTATCTCCCAATACCTATGTATTATTAAATTCCTTAATCTAGCTAGTCTAACAAGACCTTTAACGATATCCTCATCAAGTATATGGGCTTTAGAATAAAACTTCATTGCCTCAATATAGCCTTCTAGTGGGTAATCCATAGCACGGGCTATACGTTGGGAAATGAGTGCTAGAGATTCAACAATCTCTACAATAGCGTATCTAAGAGCATACTTATCATTAATTCTCAGCCTCTTCCTCCTAACAACCTTCTCTATAACACCAAGAGCCTCCTCTATCTCGTGGAGAAGCTTTTTAATATAAACTATATCATCTATACTAAGCCCGGTTCTCAACCTTAATCCCAATTATAGATTATTTACTTAAAAACCAATGTATTATTAAAGGTTATACTAAGCTAGTGTTTACGTTTCTTTAGATATTCAATGTACTGTTCAGAAGTCATTAGTTCTTCGTATTCACCTGGGTTACTAGGTTCTATAATGGCTATCCATCCATCACCATAGGGATCTGTATTTAGTAGTTCCGGTTCATCCAATAACCTCTCGTTAACCTCTACAATCTTCCCAGATATAGGTGAATATACATCGCCAGTAGCCTTAACTGATTCAAGAGTAGCTACTACATCACCCTTACCTACCTCTGAATCAATCTCCGGAAGCTCTACCCCAATAATATCTCGAAGCTCCTTCTGAGCATAATCTGTTATACCTATTCGGACACGATTACCTTCCTCAAGCTTAGCCCATTCATCGGTCTCAGTATACTTGCGATCATCCATGACAATATACTTCTTGCTACCAATCTGAACCTCTATCTTAGCCAATACCCAATCACCACAAGACTAGATACATAGGGTCTTGTATAAACGATTTTCTCTAATAGCTAGTCTCTGGAAAACAAGTAGATTATTTACTTATGAACGGGAAATCAACGATCTTACTACTATAGAGCTTACCCCGAACCTCAATATCGACTGATTCACCGAATAATGCATACCGTGAATCTATATAGGCTTGGGCGATACCTCGTTTAAGTACAGGTGAAAATGAACCACTAGTAACCCATCCAACAAAGACACCCTCAATAAATAACTTGTAGCCCTGCCTAGGTATTATACGGGCAAACTTCTTCTTCATTTTAATACCTACGCGTATCCATCGAACACCCTCTCTCCTATAAGCCCTTAAAGCTTCCTCACCAACAAACCCATGTTTACCCCAATCAATAGCTCCAAGGCCATACCTTAGGCTTAAAGCACAGGGGAACCTTAATGGATCCTCTCCATACTCGTGTTCACCTAGTACAAACCCCATCTCCATACGAAGACTATCCCTTGCAATAACACCACAAGGAGTAACGCCTTTCTCAATAAGCTTCTCTATAAGAGCCTGTATAGCTTTTGGCTCTCCCCAAATCTCAAAACCATCTTCGCCAGTCCAGCCACTACGGCTTACTAGATAATACTTTGATCCAGCAATTTCTTCATTTATTCTAAACTCCAAGATCCTAAGATCACTAGCCCATGAAGCACCGAGGGACTCCAAGATCTGAGGAGCTTTAGGGCCTTGTAAAGCAATCATTGCATACTTAAAAGTAAGATCCTCAACCTCTACTTTATACTTCCTAGACTCTATAATTTCCCTGAAATAATTGATCATTTTCTCACGATAGGGTGCATTAGTTACTACAAGCCATTCCTCATCACTAATCCTATACAGCATTTCATCATCCTTAACACGAGCCCATTGATTAAGGGCTAGTGTTGGACCGCTGAGGAAGAACTCCTTAGTCTTCTCAAGATCTCTTGTATATACATATTGTATGAATGGTATGGTATCAGGCCCCTTAAGCCTTAAACGACCCATATGACTTACGTCAAAGAACCCAGCATTACTTCGAACAGCCATATGCTCCTCAATCGAACTAGTATATTTCATGGGAACGATCCATCCACCAAACTCGCCTGTATCGGCCCCAAGCCTCTCAATATGATAGTCTAGAAGCAAAGTCTTCAACATACATATCACCATTA
>CAZITZ010000048.1:0-6751 GCA_964542295.1 uncultured Desulfurococcaceae archaeon | reverse complement strand
TCCATGGTAATATGGTTGTTAGTGGATAAAGTAAGACCTATACATAGTATGATTGTTATAATGGTTATGAGAACTATGATATGAATGGTTTTCACGGTTTCACCAGATTATCACTATGTTTTAGAGACTTATTTTTTTCCCTTTAGATTAGATTCTTAGTAGTATATATCGATAATTGATATAATTATAGTAGATCTTTGTATACTATTAATATTTAGTTAGATTGTTTAGCTGAAGCTTATAATGTTTAGAGATCTATTTATTTTAACTACATGCTTTTAGATATTGTTAGATACTTTTATGAGGTATTATCGTGTTTGAAATATTTATGGAAATAGACTGTTCATGCTTAAGTTAAATATATGTTTTTATTCTCAAGAAGCTTATCTATACTAATTGGTGTTTTAGACGTTGGTTAAGCATCCATGGCTACCCAATTCTCCTAGGGAGATTAAGGAGGAGATGCTTAAGAGAATAGGTGTTAATGATGTTGCGGAATTATTTAGGGATATACCAGATAAGGCTTATGTAAGGAATTGGGATAATTTAAAGATTGGTCTCGGAAGGCCCTTGTCCGAGATCGAGGTTAGGAGATTTGTTGATGAAAGGCTTAGTCGGAATAGAGTCTTTAAGAATCCACCGCCATTCCTTGGAGCCGGTGCATGGCCTCACTATATACCCGCTGTTGTCAAGTATATTGTATCACGTGGTGAATTCCTTACAGCCTATACACCTTATCAGGCTGAGGCCAGCTATGGATTAATGCAGGCATTGTTTGAGTATCAGAGTCTTATGGCCGAGTTATTGGAGATGGAGGTTGTTAATGCTAGTATGTATGATTGGGGCTCTGCTCTTGCAGAAGCTATTCTCATGGCTATGAGGATTCTCCGGAAGACTGGCAAGGTATTAGTGCCTTCTACAATGAATCCTTTTCATAAAAAGGTTTTAGAGACATATACTTGGCCTAAAGATATAATTATTGAGGAGGTAAAGCATGATCTTGATAAGGGTACAATGGATTTAGAGGATCTTAAGAATAAGCTCTCTAGAGGAGATGTAATAGCAGTCTATATTGAGAATCCTAGCTTCCTAGGATTTATTGAGGAGAATGCAAAGGATATAGGCGAAATAACCCATGATCACAAAGCCATATACATTATAGGTATTGATCCATTAAGTCTCGGGCTTTTAGAAGCACCTGGGAATCTTGAAGCTGATATTGCTATTGGCGAAGGACAGCCCCTTGGACTAGGCCTTAACTATGGAGGTCCGTACTTAGGCATTTTTGCTACAAGATTTAAAATGAAGTACGTAAGGCAGATGCCTGGAAGAATCATTGGTTTAACAACAACTATTGATGGTAAGCAAAGAGCTTTCTCAATGATTCTACAGGCTCGTGAACAACATATTCGTAGGGAGAAGGCTACTAGCAATATATGTACTAATGAGGCATTATGTGCTGTTGCAGCTGCTGTCTACCTAGCTCTTCTCGGTAAGGAGGGTATTAGGAAACTAGGTGAATTAATATATTATAGGTCACATTATGCAGCATACAAGCTTTCAAAGATCAATGGTATAGTTGCTCCTAGATATAATGCGGATTTCTTTAAAGAATTTGTTGTAGACTTCACCAATACTGGTTTAGAATATGGTATCATACATGAGGAGTTGTTAAAGAAGGGGATACATGGAGGCCTTTATCTAAAACCATACCTTCCATGGCTTGGTGAATCAGCACTATACTGTGTTACTGAGTTACATACTAAGCAGGATATAGATCTATTAGCAAAGGCGTTAGAGGAGATAGTCTCTAGGAGGTGATCATGGTTGTATAGACAAGCTAAATGGTCTGAACCACTAATATTTGAACTTAGTAAACCAGGTAGAATAGGATTCCTTGTACCAGATCCTGAGCCCGAGATTAAGGAGGTTATTGGAAATATAAAGATACCTGAAAAGATACGTAGGAAAAGTCCCCCAGAGCTTCCCATGGTTTCCGAGGTTGAAGTTTTAAGACATTATGTTAACCTTACTCAGATGAGCTATGGAGTCGATAATGGACCTGTACCACTTGGATCATGTACTATGAAATATAATCCAAGAATAGGCCTTGAAATAGCAAGTGATGAGAGGATTACATGGCTGCATCCCTTACAAGATGAGAGAACTATACAGGGTCTATTAGAGATACTATATCTATTACAACAATGGCTTGCAGAAATAACTGGTATGGATGCATGCTCCCTACATCCGGCGGCTGGTGCTCATGGAGAACTAGCTGGCGTACTGATCATACGTAAATATCATGAATTACGTGGACAACTAGATCGTAAGAAGGAGATCATAATACCTGATTCAGCTCATGGCACAAACCCTGCTAGCTCTTCAATGGCTGGTTTCCATGTTATAGAGATACCTTCTAACGAGGATGGGAATATTGATATGGATGCATTCTATGAAGCACTATCTGACTCTACAGCTGGTCTTATGATAACTAATCCTAGTACATTAGGATTATTTGAAGAGCATATACTAGAGATTGCCAAGGCAATCCATGATGTCGATGGATTATTGTATTATGATGGTGCTAACCTAAATGGGATAATGGGTTATACAAGGCCTGGAGACATGGGGTTCGATATAGCCCATATAAATATCCATAAGACATTCTCAGCACCTCACGGTGGTGGAGGTCCAGGGGCCGGACCAGTATGTGTAAAGAACCTGGTTGTTGATGAAGAAAAGGATATTAGGTTATCGGATCTACTTCCCGGCCCTAGGATATTATATGATCGTGATGATGGATTATATAGGATTAAATGGCCAGGGGAATATTCCATTGGTATGCTTAAGTCCTTCTTTGGAAACGTTATTCCATTGGTATGGGGTTTCGTTTACATATTATCACTTGGTTCCCAGGGTTTGAGGGAGGTTACTGAGCAAGCCGTCATTAATACTAACTACTTTATGAAGCTTATGGAAGGCGCCAAGGGCTATAGTCTACCTTATGGGAAGAGTAGATACCGTAAACACGAGATCGTATATAGTGCTGAGCCCCTCCATAGGGATACTGGTGTATCTGCTGAAGATATTGCTAAAGCATTGCTCGACAGAGGCTCCTATGCACCAACAATATACTTCCCATTAATTGTTAAAGAGGCTCTCATGATAGAGTTTACAGATACTGAGACACGGGAGAATATTGAGAGATATGCAGAGGCTTTAAAGGAGATTGCTGAAAAAGCATACATAGATCCAGACTCTATAAAGAGATCACCTGTTAATACAGCTGTTGGTAGGGTCGATAATGTTAAAGCTAGTCATCCAAGAACCGTAACACCTAGTTGGCGCGTATATAGACTTAGAATGAAAGGCAAAATAAAGGGTCTTAAATGATCTTTTAATAATTCAGGAAGAAATTTTCTTCCAACATAGTTATAATACGGTTTATTCTACCGAGAGATAGGGGGATACATGTGGTTTCTAAGAATTATGATGTGATCGTTATAGGTGGTGGTGTAGGCGGTTATCCGGCAGCTATAAAACTTACACAACATGGGTATAAAGTTGCACTTATTGAAGAACACTTACTTGGTGGAGAATGTACTAACTATGGCTGTATCCCCTCTAAGGCATTATATAGGATAGCTCATTCCCTAGATTCATTAACAAGTATTATAGGCAGATCTATTGGTGTCGGTTGGAATGTTTTAAGAGAGTGGGTTGAGAGTATAGTATCTGGTACTAGAGATGGTATAGCATATCTTCTTGAGAAATACGGTGTTGACGTGATCAATGATCGGGCAAAGCTGTCTAGCGCTGAAGGCGCCATAAAGTTATCTAATGGAGAAGAGTTAAAGGCTAAAAATATAGTCCTAGCACTAGGCACTAATCCAAAGCCATTACCTAATGTGGGGTTTGATGGCAGTAACATAGTATCTAATAGAGAAATATTTTACCTAGACGAAATGCCTTCATCAATAGCGATTATAGGAGGCGGAGCTATTGGTGTTGAACTAGCCTATATACTGTCATCCATAGGTATCGACGTATATCTTGTTGAAGCTTTGAAAAGGCTTCTCCCAATGATGGATAGTGACGTTGGTAGAGTAATTGAGAGGTTCCTGGTTAGTAAGGGTGTTAAGGTATTTAAGAATACCCTGGCTACATCAATAAATAGATCTAGTGATGGGGGCCTCGAGATAACACTGTCTAATGGTAGTAGGTTTACTGTAGATAAAGTACTTGTCTCTATAGGTAGAATTCCTCGGACTAAGGGAGTTGGTTTAGAGAACGCTAATGTAGAGATTAATGGTTATGGATACATTAGGCTATACGATGGCTATAGGACAAGTAATCCAAGAATATATGCTTCAGGTGATGTAATAGGACCTCCATTGCTTGCTCAGAAGGCTATTATTGAGAGCATACTTGTAGCAGACTCCATAATGGGTAAGGATGTTAATAGGCTAGAGCCTGAGAAAATACCGTTAGTAGTATTCTCTGGCCTTGAAATAGGCTCTATAGGGTTTTCTGAAGAACAACTCCGTGCTAAGGGTATCAGATATAGAAGGTATAAAATACCACTATCATTCTTATCAGCTATACGTATTAAGGATGGTAGGTATGGTTTTGTTAAAGCATTGATCGGTGAGGATGATAAGTTTTATGGATTACATATCGTTGCACCAAATGCTTCTGAGGTAGTATCATCGTTTCTACCAATATATCTTGGTAAAATAGCTATTGATGAGGCAGCGTATACTCCATATCCACATGTAACAGTTTCTGAAGCTGTACGTGATTTTGCAGAGTATATTCTTGAAGAACCAATACACATGTTTATTAGGAAATAATTTTTAATTGATCTTCTTCATGGATATTTGGGCCAAATTAACCGACATAATATATATCTATAGTAGTACTTGTTTTTACATGGCGTTTTCTAGAGGATAATAGTTTAATGCCTCTGGGAACATCTATATACTATAGTTACTTGTAAGTAGGATATGGGTGTATACATTGCTTATAGAAATACTATTCTATGGACGTGGTGGACAGGGAGGAGTAACTGCAGCAAATATATTGGTTGCTGCTGCTCTAAAAGAAGGTCTCCATGGACAGGGATTTCCATTCTTTGGAGCTGAACGTAGAGGTGCACCTGTACGTAGCTTTGCCCGTATCAGTGATAAACCTATATTGAGGCATGGTATGTTTAGCGATGCCGATGTACTTATTGTACTAGATCCTGGCTTAATCAAGATAGGATATACTCGGACAGCTATTGTAAGAAATAATGGAGTTATTGTTGCTAATGCTCCATCGGAGGATCTTGTTACGCCAGATAAGTTCAAATTGGCTGGTAAGGCCAAGATCTATATTGTTGATGCTACTGATATTGCTCTACGTAATAATCTTGTTGTTGCTGGATGGCCTGTTGTTAATACAAGTATGCTTGGTGCCCTCTCTAAGGCCCTTGGCTTAATCAAGGTTGATAACATGGCTGCTGCTGTTAAGGAGTATTTCGGCGGTAAAATTGGAGAGGTTAATGCTAAGGCTGTTTATGATGCCTATAATGAGACGAAATATATAGGTGAATATATTCCTAAGAGGTGATCTTGTTTGGCCGAGATCATACCTATTCAATATAAGGTTCCTTTAGCCAAGCCTAAGGTTGGCGTAGCTGGTAAGACTGGTTCTTGGAGATGGATTAAACCTATTGTAGACAATAATAAATGTGTTAAATGTTTTCAATGCGAGATCTATTGTCCGGATAACACGATCACGGTTGATCCAGAGAAGGGCGCTACTATTGATTATGACTATTGTAAGGGTTGCGGTATTTGTGCAGAAGTTTGCCCTGTAAAAGCTATTACAATGGTTAAGGAGGCTTGATAGCTATGCCTAAGGTTGTTCTTACTGGAAACTATACTGTTGCACTTGCTGCTAAGATGGCTCGTGTAGAGGTTGTTGCTGCATATCCTATTACTCCGCAAACAAGTATTGTTGAAAAATTAGCAGAGTACATTGATAAGGGCGAGCTAGACGCTATAATGATCAGAGTTGAATCCGAGCATTCGGCATTGGCAGCAACATTTGGTGCTGCAGTAGCTGGTGCTAGGGCATTTACTGCGACAAGCAGCCATGGACTACTCTATATGCATGAATGGGTACATTGGGTTTCCCGTGCAAGAATACCTGTTGTAATGGCTATTGTCACTAGAACTATAGGCACTCCATGGAATATATGGTCTAGTTACGAGGACTTCTTTGGACAACGTGATACTGGATGGATACTTGGATTTGCCATGGATAATCAGGAAGTTTTCGACATGACTATACAAGCATTCAAGATTAGTGAGGATCCAAGAGTATATCTCCCAGTACTTATTGGTTTAGATGCATTCACATTAAGTCATACCACAATGCCTGTTGATACACCAGAACAAGAGGAACTCGATAAATGGCTTGGACCTAGGAGACAAGGATACGTGATCAATGGTAGTGAGCCACTAGCTTTAGGTAATCTTGCATGGCCTGAAGATAGTGAGGAATTTTTCATGGATCTCCAACGAGGCATGGAGGAAGCTAAGAAGGTCATTAGAGAGGTTGATGAGAGTTATGGGAAAGCTTTTGGTAGGAAATACGGAGGCCTTATATATCGTTATCGCTGTGAAGACGCCAAGTATCATGTCGTAGCAATGGGTGCTTGGAGCGGTGATCTAATGGAGGCTGTAAATGTTCTTCGTGA
>CAZITZ010000047.1:6428-9866 GCA_964542295.1 uncultured Desulfurococcaceae archaeon | reverse complement strand
AAAGGATCAGAATTGTAGATGCATAGCCATATTAGTTTGTTTCCGGGTAATTCTTAAAAACTTATGTATTTGATATCTAATAGAAAGTAATCTGAACAATCTTTAGAAACATCAATTTCTCATTCATCATTGAGAAACCAGCTGTTATACAGTATTAGTAAATAGTTTTATTATATGTATTTATTTAAAAATTAAGTCTATAATCCTAGGTAACAATTGCCATCCATGTTCAAATACTCCAAGTCTACCCTTCATACACGCTTTTTCAGTAAATGTATCAACATTATCGGCCTTAACGCCCGGATACCATAGTGCTACAGGCACCGGATCACCGCTGTGAGCCTTTAAACTAGGAGGTGTAGCATGATCGGCTGTAACAAGTATTGCTGTATCACTTGGCATTTCTTCAAGGAATGGCTTTACAAAGTACTTATCGATATCTTCAATTCTCCTCTTCTTTAGCTCAAAATCTCCGTCATGACCTGGTTCATCAGGTCCCTTAAGATGCACATATACGATATTGTATTTTCTAAGAAGCTTTAGCGTTACATCAAGTCTAACCCTATAATCCTTACCTGGATCACCTGTTGGGGGAGGCACCTCTTCTACATAAGCACCTAGTGCACGGCCAATACCTAGTTCAACAGGCATTTCAGCTACTAAAGCAAATGATAAGCCATATTTTTTAGTCAATGGATCCGCTTTAGGCAATCGATCACCAGCATCCCTCAACAATATGGCATTGGCTGGTAAGAGGCCTCTCTCCCTCCTAGCCTTATTAATAGGGTGTTTATCGAGTATTTCAACTACTTTCTTAGAGAATATGTTTGCTAGCTCAGCTGTTATCCGGGCCTCCACGGTATTATCTAATGGCTCGATCTCCTTTAGAACAGGTTCATATGTCTTAACAGCAATACTGATCAATCCCTTCCTTATATATGCTGGATCACTATTACCTACATTAGCTGATAAACGATGCTCGCGGCTACCAATAATAACGACTGCACGATGCCCAATAGTTGCTTTAACACGGGCATAACCACCGTATTTTCCAAGTTCCATATTATCAATTGTTTTAGCAAGTTCATGTGCCTCCTCCGTAGCTAATGACCTGCCGACGCGTCTGTCAATAAGCTTTAGTGTTCTTGGTTCAACAGTTGCAAAGTTAGCTCTAAAGGCAACTTCATATCCTTCTCGAAACTCTAAGCCAGCTCCGAGAGCTTCCAAAGGACCACGTCCAGTATAGTATTTATGTGGATCATATCCCAGGATCGATAGTACTGCAGCATCACTTTCCGGAGCAACGTCTTTAGCAATGGGATACATTAATCCACATACTCCATTTCTAGCAATAGTATCTAAGCCAGGCTTATGTGCTTTCTCAAGAGTAGTTATGGGATCCTTGAGCGAGTCAGCTACTCCATCAAGTACTAGATATAGTAAATGTTTAGCCAAATTCTATTCACCCATGGTTGTTCTCTAGAGGTTAAAGAACAGGATTCATTTAATTAAAGTCTATCGCTAGATCTTTATACCTGTGAACTCCATGGTCTTATTAACTAGTTCCTCTATCTTCAAGACTCCTCGAACAAGTTCTTTCCTAACAATCTTTAAATCACGTACTTCAACAAATGCTGTTGTAGGAGATGCATGTACATTAAATTCCTTGAAGGTATTGCTTGCTGATCTTGATCTACATTGTTTTGCAAACCATTCACACAATATAATAATATACTCTGTACCTTCAAGATCTTTTCCGATGGTCTCTATAAATGGATACCAGAATAGATCATATATTCTGCATGCAGCGCATTTCGTATTATCAAAATAGATAATATAATATCCATCCTTGTAGGGCTTGAATCCATCTCCATCTTTATCTATAAGGATCCATTCCCTTAACGTCTTATCATAGCGATAGATTCCATGAGGACTGTCAACCTTAACTATTTTCGTCTTATAAACTTTCACAGTCTTCTCGCCCCTACTCTTACTAATGATCTTCCATGTGATCTTGTCTAAGAGTCTTTTAAGCTCACTATTCTCCTCAACCATTTTGCATCATTAGAAGAATATTGGGGTAGAGTATAATATTAATTGCTTAATACTTAAATTATAAAGTGATACAGTAACGAATATGCTTCATTACGGATAAGTGTATTGATAAACTAGGTGTATATAAGCATGAGTATTATTGATAGACTAATAGATCGATTTGTAATGGAGGTCGGTTATGGTAGAAGTGTTGATTGGTATTTAGTTAAATTATCAAGTATAGCGTATGAAATAGAAGACCTCTGTAGACACAATGTATGTGATTCACTAGAATTATTTAATGAGTTTATTAATAATGAACGTGTTTTAAGAGCACTTGAGCCATTATCCTGCTTTAAAGACGAAGTGGTCAATACGATAAATAGCAATCCTAGATTTAAGATACTTAGAAAATACGTTAAAATCATAGAGTCTACTCTAACTACCCTTATTTGTAAAGAAGCTAAGGAATTAGAGATCGTGCCTCGACCAGCTACGTGGGTTATTGAGGAAAAAATAGAGAAACAATTACCTAAAAAACCTATTGAAAAAATTATGGTTGGTAAACCTAGATGGGATATTGAGAAGACTATTACATACATTGTCATTGCAATCTTCATTATTGGAGTGATCCTTATCATATATTCTCTAATTAAATAGTCCCTAGATTAACTAGCAATGTTTTTATCTAAACCTATATCTCCATAGATATTATGGGTAATAGACTGGCGATACTGGTGTAGATATTGATCCTATATGCAATAATTGCATCAACAATATCATTCATAATAGCATTCATAGGTATAAGTTGGTGGATAGATGTAGGTAATAGATTTGGTTTTAAAGGCAAGGATATGAATAAGCCCTATGAAACCTATGCTGTTGAAGCAGGAGGTGTATGGGTATCTTTTGGAGCTAGCTTTGGATTATTAGTAATTATTGCCGCCCATAGGTACTTTAATGGAGAATATTATTTCTTACCTGAACTTATGAGCCTAGCATTACTACTGTTTATGGCTAGTTTCCTTGGCTTCCTAGACGATCTATTAGGTTGGAAGAAAGGATTAAGAGTCTGGCAAAGAGTAATATTCATGGGTCCATTAGCTCTGCCAATGGTTGTTATTAAGGCTGGTGTATCGACAATATCCATACCTTTCATAGGAGCTATAAATCTAGGCTTATTATATCCCTTGATCCTTGTACCGATAGGTATCCTCGGCGCTAGCAATGCCTTTAATATGATCGCTGGATATAACGGGCTTGAAGCAGGCATGGGCCTAGTATTAATGATATTTACATTCATATTCTCATGGATCAAAGGCCTAGAACACGTTGCATATGCCAGCTTAGTAATGGCATTTGCATTAGCTGCTTTCCTAATATATAATTGGTATCCTGCAAAAA
>CAZITZ010000047.1:5010-6328 GCA_964542295.1 uncultured Desulfurococcaceae archaeon | reverse complement strand
GATCAGCTACTCTACCAATATATGTACCTAGATCATATGCATTAAATAGCATGAATAATCCTCCCAAGATATTTACTAGGACTAACAATATTCCTATAGCTAGAAACTGTCTATGCATCTTCTTTACTTCTAATCCAATAGTTTTGAGCGCTTCATTAACATGCTTTAGAAAATTAAAGTATAGATATATGAATCCCATTAATACGATACCCATTATTATAAAGAATACTGAATATGAGGTTGCAAATCTCACACCTATAGAACTTGATGCCTTCATTATTTGAAGATGTATCTGAACATACGCTACTATAGATACTGGGAGAGAAGTTACAACATATAAGAAGAGGATCCAAAGATTCTTTTGAACATTCCTAACATTATCTCTAAACACAAGATCTTTAATTATTTCTAATCCCACTTTCTACACACCATAAAATCTCTTTTCCATTTACTATAACGTAATACATAGTATTTATATTATCGTAGAAATACATGCATGGGTAAAGTAGCAATTATTAATTGCTTAGAAGTTTAGGTAATTAGTATTCTAAAGAACTCAAATAAGGATCGGTAAGAATTGTATAAGATTAATATCCTTTTTTAATACATAGATATATCTTAAAATAGTATGTGAATAGAATAGTATGATGATTATGGGGATACCTTTGAAAATTACTGATACAAGAACTTTGCTTAAAGCATTAGGATACAGCTTTGTTTATGAGGTAAGAAAGAAAATAGAGCCTAGTAGAGTTAATATCAAGTTTGAAGATTTATTTAAGGAATTCCGTGAAAACGATCTATGGATATCGAAAAAGGAATTATTTGAGCATCAATATAAAGCATTTATTGAATTAATTAATGGTAAAAACATTATTTTGCGATCCGGTACTGGCTCAGGCAAGACCGAGGCTTGGATACTGTATTTTCTAAAAAAGGCTAGGGAAGGAGTATTTAGAGCTCTTGCCGTATATCCTACTCTAGCTCTAGCAAATGATCAGATTCGAAGAATAACGGTTTATTGTAAAGCCTTAAAAATAGGTGTTCTACAATTAGATGCTCCTACACGGGATAAGCTTAGGAAAAAGATTGGCTTGAGGGGTATTCGGGAAAGAGTTGGTATGTCTAGTCTGATCATTACTAATCCGGCATATCTTCTTATGGAGCTTAAAAGATTCTTCTTAAGACAACATGATAGCTTATTAGAGCCGTTTCTCTCAAACCTGGATCTTATTGTTATTGATGAACTCGATTTTTATGGACCGAGAAGCCTTGCTTTGCTTATGGCAATGCTTGAATTATTATCGCTAATAAATAA
>CAZITZ010000047.1:2185-4910 GCA_964542295.1 uncultured Desulfurococcaceae archaeon | reverse complement strand
GATGATTACAAGTTCTTCCAGAAGAATGCTTATCGTGTACTAGCTTATTTAGAGGCACTGGGGTATAGTGTACCAAGTATATCAATGGATTATACAGAGATCATTGGAAAATATCTTGATGAAGATGGAGTAACTATTGTATTCACGAAAAGTATTGCCAAGGCAGAAGAAGTAGCTAAGAGGCTTAAGACAAAATTCTCTAGCTATAAAGACTCTATAGCGTCTCATCATCACTTAGTACCAAAGCACGTAAGAGAAGAAATCGAGGAAGGTGCTCGGACAGGTAGAATAAAAGTTATTGTAAGCCCACGTACTCTTACACAAGGAATTGATATTGGTACTGTAATACGTGTTGTTCATATAGGTTTACCTGAAGACGTAAGAGAATATCTTCAGCGAGAAGGACGTAAGGGACGGAGAGAAGAGATACCTTTTACTGAATCAATTATACTTCCAAGTAGTCGATGGGATTGGGAATTACTGTCGAAAGGTATTGATGCCCTTAAGAAATGGCTTAACCTACCTCTTGAGAAGACGATTATTAATCCCAATAATCTATATATCAAGTTATTTACTGGCATAGTTAAACTACTTTCTCCCTGGCTTAGATCAGAACTAGATAAACTTGAAAGAGAGGCTTTACATAAAGCCAATGTATTGAGAAATGGAGATATAGATCGTAGAAGACTTAAAAGAATATGGGATCGAATGGGCTTCTATGAATTCGCGCCACCATATGGTATTAAACGATACCTTGAGACAGATGAAGGATTAAAACCGCTTGAACCCATAGGGCACTGCGATCTTGTGGAGAAGTTTCAAATAGGCTGCATCGACTATAGTAGTGATGCATTAGTCACTAGTCATAGAGCTATACATAAGGGAAGGACTGTAACAGCTATCTATGAAAAACCCGTATGGAGTATACGGTTCTGGGAAGACGAGGCCCTTGCTGAAGCCTATGAAGAATACTTAGATATTAAACACCGATGGATGGAAGAGCCTAGTCTCATAAAGGATCTTATGCGGGGCAAGATATTTACTGATGTATACTGCGTTGTCTATCCTCCGAGGAAAGGCTTTGGCCAATACATTAAGGTCCCTAACAGAGTTGTATGGATTGTATCAAGTGAAAAGCCAAGGATATTCCAGATAGGAAGTAAGCATATTGTTAGCCATGATAGGAAGCTCATATATGTTCCTACACCTGTTCATGGAGAGTACCGCGATTATACATACGGGTATCTATATGAAGTTGATGAAAGACTAGATCCTGGATTATTAAGACTGGGGCTGGCATATACAATGATTGTTTTACGGAGATTGTATGGAATACCATTTGAAACAATACTCTATGGTGTTGAAACTGTTGGAGATAAAAAATTCTTTGAAATACACGAACCGGAATCAGCGGGGATAATAGATTTACTAGATTGGCTTGATGTCAGGAAGAGTATTGAGAAGTATGAACCAGATGAATTAGATACTATATTGCTTAACCAAATAGATGATCTTGCCTACTCATACTTTTTATCAAACAATCTTGATTGGGATCCAGTAAAGGAGTATGCATTAATGGTTGTCGATTATATCTTGAGCCGTGAGAAAATAGTATTAGAGATCATGGGTAGACTTAAAGCTATACCTAGGCCTAGTCCTGGTTTAAAAATTGTATCTTTAGACTCATTCATTGAAATAATTGATCGAGGAGACGTATTTACGTTACCGATGAAACTTATAGCTCTAGCATATTATGATGGAGAAAATACAGTATCATATGTAGATATGATTCCACATTTACCGGGTACAAGGCCGTCCGATGAACTAAGAGATTTTGAGAATAAAATTGAGGACTTGATTTATTATGGAGAATATAAACTGATCGTTCCAACCAAGGATTTAGCTAATACTTTAGAAAAAATTGGTTTAAGAAAACTACCTAGACTCATTAAATCTAGATCTATTGAAATAATACCATTGCTTTCTAGCAAAGGTTACCATAGTATTTCTATGAATGATGTTGAAGAATTAATGAAGCTCATTGTTCCAGATACTGAAATAGTATACATAGACACTATTCATAGGATTATATCTAGAATAAGGGATAAGGGATATACTAAATTACTTGATAAGGAAAAGAATCTAATCCAGAACTATATTAAGACACGTACTATCATGAACTATATTCTTTACCTGGTTACAAACCAATAACTTTAAGATTATCCCTTCCCTATTCAAAATACAATTATATGTACTTTAGTAGAAGAGACTATTTAGGTGTAAAAGTAGTGAATGGATAAGGAGGTGTCTAGGTAATGCTATTGATTGCTAGGAATCTTAGTGTATGTGTTGAAGATAAGGAGATCGTTCATGATACAAATATTTCTATAGATAAAGGAGAACTACATATTATCATGGGCCCCAATGGAAGTGGTAAATCAACTCTATTAGCTGCTATTATGGGTCTGCCTTATACAAGAGTATGTAGTGGAACCATATTATTTGATGGTATAGACATAACTAGTATGCCTAGTTATGAAAGAGCTAAATTAGGTATAGGATTAGCTCATCAAAATCCACCTGAGATCAAGGGCGTTAAATTTAATGAAATAGCTAAGGCTATAGTTAAGAGATGTGGTTGTAGTGATTATAGTATGATGGCACGTATACTTAAGGTAGATAATTTATTGCATAGAGACCTATTTGTAGGATTTAGTGGTGGTGA
>CAZITZ010000047.1:0-2085 GCA_964542295.1 uncultured Desulfurococcaceae archaeon | reverse complement strand
AGCTATGAATATGGATAGGCAAGTTATTGAAAAAGCATTATCTAAGCCTTCACCCTATGGCCCAGATATTGATCTTTCTAGATACAGGCTCGATAAACCTGAAATAGGTGAAGTAAATGAGTTAGACATTGATCCAAGGCTTAATGAGACTCTTAATAGAGTAGGTTTTAGAAATGTAAATAGGCTTAGTTATATTCAAGTTAATGAAAGTGCTAAATACAGGATTATGGAGGAGTATTTGAGAAAGTATGGTGTCAGAATAATTCCTCTTAGAAAAGCATTAGATGAAATCAATTTTGCCCGAAAGCTTTCATGGAATCTTATAAGACCCGATCTAGACAAATATACTGCTGCTACATATCTCTATGGAGGAGAGATAGGATACTTCATATATGTACCTCCAAATGTTAAAGTCCCCATTCCAATATATACTTGCCTAGCTATAACATCTGATGAGAAAATACAGTTTGCACACAATGTAGTATATGTTGATGAGGGTGCAGAAGCCCATCTTGTAACTGGTTGTGCAGTACCACATGGTATAAGAGACGGCCTACATATTGGTATATCAGAGTTCTATGTAGGTAGAAATGCTAGACTAACCTTCTCCATGATACATGCTTGGTCTGAAAAATTGCATGTAAGGCCTAGGACTTCCGTTAATGTTGAGGAAGGAGGTGAATATGTTAGTTATTATATTATCTATAGCCCAGTTGCCTCAATACAGACATATCCTATGGTTAGAGTTAGTAGAGGTGGAAAAGCATATCTAGCCAATATAGTAGCAGCATCTGGTAATGGCATATATGATATTGGTTCTAAAGTACAGCTTCTCGGGAATAATTCGTCAACAGAGATCGTATCTAGAGTAGTAGCAAGAGGCAGGTCCAAAACATATGCTAGATCAGCTATCGAAGCATATACAAGTAATACAAAAGGCCATATAGAGTGCCTAGGCCTATTATTATCAGAAAATGCACAGATATCATCAATACCAGTCATAACTTCTAAAAAACCTGGAGCACTCCTAAGCCATGAAGCAGCTATTGGCGTAATTGCTGAAAAAGAACTAGAATATCTCATGAGCAGAGGATTTACCGAAGAAGAAGCAAGAGCCATACTGATTAGAGGATTTATGAGTATCGATGTACCCGGTATACCCCGTAACATCAAGTTAGAAGTTAATAGAATACTCGATCTAGTTACTAGGTATGCGGTTGGCTAATATCTTGTAATATAAATTTTACTTGACTGGGATTACGAATGGTATGTTTTTACAACGGATATTTTACATGTGTCTCTGAATAAATACTAGAGCAGAGTTTATTAAGGAAGATAAGTATACCCGCTATTCACAGATATATAGTTGGGGTTGAATTGTTTGAATAGTAATGAAACAATCGGTTCTAGTGAGAAAGAACTCATACGAGTATCCCCCCATCCAATGGCTTTCTTTGGTCAAATGGTATTATGGATATATGTTATAGTTGTAGTCGCTATCGCCTGGCTATATATGGATAAGTTAGTGGCACTGGTCTCTAGTATCCCTCTCATCGGAAATTACATTGGCTCTTATACAATATATTTCATAGTGGCTATTGCAGTACTCATTCCCACTCTAATATATTCAATACTTAAGATTTCATGGCGTTACTTCATAATAGGCTTCCTCTTAACAGTAGTGATCCCTATTGTCTACCCAATAATAGGGATCCCGCAATGGCTTGCCCTACCAACAATAATAGGTGTAAGTATACTCGCACTAGTCATTGTAGAAATACATAGACGTGCACATAAATACATTATTACGAATAGGAGGATAATATTCGAATATAATGGTTTGTTCAAGAAGAATAGGAGAGACGTAGTATATTCGAGGCTATCGGACGTAATATTAGAGAAAAGCTTCCTAGGAAAGATCTTTAACTATGGAAACATCATACCCATATCCCAGTCAAGTATGGGAATGGGAGAGGATCTAGCTGCTGCATCTGCAGGAATTGGAGTAAGCAAAGGAGTAGTAGCTGGAGCAGCTGTTACTGGTGGAAGAACAGTTAACGTCCCTAGATCGAGATCCCAGTACAT
>CAZITZ010000046.1:8207-9901 GCA_964542295.1 uncultured Desulfurococcaceae archaeon | reverse complement strand
GTTGATGCAGGTGCAGATGCTCTTGAACTAAATCTTAGCTGTCCACATACACCTGGATATGGTAAAGACTTGACCAGTGATCTAAGGGTTTTAAGGGATATTGTAACTAGTGTAAAGAGTATAGCGGATAAGCCTGTTTGGGCAAAACTTGGATATAGTGATCATTTGATTAAGTTTGCAGATGTAGTTATTGATGCTGGTTCTGATGCACTTGTTTTAATCAATACATTACCTGGCATGGCTATTGATGTATTTATTGGTAAACCTATATTGTCGAATAAATTTGGAGGATTATCTGGGCAAGCTATTCATCCAATAGCTATTTACTGTGTATATAGCGTATATAGAGAATACAGTATAGATATTGTTGGCGTTGGCGGAGTGTATTCATGGATGGACGCTATAGAATTTATAATGGCTGGGGCCCGTGCAATACAGCTTGCTACAGCTGTTTATCTAGATGGCTATGGTGTTTTTAGGAAAATAGTTAATGGTATACAAGTATTCCTTAAGGATATGGGTTATAGGTCTATTGATGAAATTGTTGGTATAGCTCATAGGTTTTAGTAGAAATAAATATTTATACTAGTGCACCTTTTCTAATAAATGGTGCACATATTATGCATATACCAGATGGTTTTCTGGACCCGATATGGTCTATATCTACATATGTTGTTACAATAATATATTACATTGTAGGTATTAAGTTCACTAAAGCGAAACTGACGCCAAATAAGGTGTCTCTTATAACGGTATTAGCTGCAGGGATCTTTGTAGCTCAAATGCTTAATTGGCCATTGCCTGGAGGAACTAGCCTACACTTTGTTGGAGGTGCATTAGCAGGGATATTATTGGGTCCATTATATGGTGCTGTAACAATGGGTTTAGTAGTAACGATACAATGTCTAGTATTCCACGATGGAGGAATTACAGCTCTCGGTGCAAATTTACTAAATATGGCTATTATTGATGTACTTATAGGCTATTTACTGTATAAGCTAACAATTAATGCCCTTGGTAAAAAACCGAGCTCGGCATTCATAGGAGGATTTCTAGGTGGATGGTTAGGAATAGTTTTAGCAGGAATAGCATGTGGGTTCGAGATAGGTTTATCACCATTATTTCCATATGGTATAGCTATTACAGTACCCGTTATGGGGTTCTGGCACTTCGTTATAGGAGTTATAGAGGGAATTATTACTGGTTCAGTAATTGCATATATTGCATCTAAATATCCAAGTCTCCTATGGAAAGGAGGTGGTGGAAAATGATCTCTAAAAAAGCATTGATCATAATCATTATATTATTACTTATTAGCCCAGTATTTGGTGTAGTATTGGCAGATATGGTTGGTTATCATGAACCCCTTGATCTAGCTGCTGAAGCTCTAGGATTAGAGGATATCAGTGAAGATGTGAACTGGACACCATTCTTTGACTATACATTTCCTGGACTAGATCCGATAACGGGATATATAGTATCCGGTTTAATTGGGATACTTATCATCATGGCCATTGGATGGCTAATGTATAAACTAGTTAGTGGTAGAAGAGAATGAAAACAATAGTAGAGAGATTTATTGAAGAAATAGCGTATATCATGGATATATTGAATAACTATAATCCAAATCCAAAAATCGATCCACTAATCTTTTTTACCGGCTCATTAATCCTAACTATCATGACTAGTTTTTC
>CAZITZ010000046.1:3799-8107 GCA_964542295.1 uncultured Desulfurococcaceae archaeon | reverse complement strand
GTAGTGATTGCACCATTACCGTTTGTTACGGCATCAATATATATTGGTTGGCCAGCACTATCGGCGGCTATCAGTAAATGTAGGGTCTTTAGAAGTATAGCTAGATTAATATCGATCACATTAACAATAATTCCCCGAATAATAAGATATACATTAAAGCTACTAATGGCTAGAGAAGCAAGGATCTTCAAATATAGCTTAGGCACTACATGGAAAACATTATCGACTATTGCAGGAGATCTATTGATAAACTCTAATGTATATGCTCAAAAATTACAACTAGCTATAGATGCAAGGACCCTATCTAGAGAAAACAATATAGTCATTAAAAATGTTTTAATGAATAAGGTAACAACAATATACATGGTATTCCTAATAGCATTAGTTGCCCTATGGATCATGGTGTCAGGAAACTATGTCATTAGTTAAACTAGTAGAAGTATGGTACAGATATCCAGGTTCAAATGAATATGCTTTAAAGAACATAAATATTGAATTAAATAGATCAAAAATCTACCTCGTAACAGGCCCAAATGGAGCTGGTAAAACTACGTTGTTACTTGTTATGGCAGGTCTTTTAAAGCCTACAAGAGGAACAGTGTATTTCAATAATGAATTAATCCATAAACAAGTTCCTAGTGTACGGAGATACATAGGCCTGTTATTTCAGAATCCTGAGACCATGCTCTTTAATCCAACAGTCTATGACGAAATAGCGTATGCACTAAGGCAGATCCATAGAGATCATAAAATCATAGATAATATTATTAATAATGTATTTACAGAGTTAGAAATTGATCGAGGATTGCTTAAAAAGCCTACACATATGCTTAGTTATGGTGAAAAGAAACTCGTTGCCCTAGCATCAATAATAGCATACAATCCTACATTACTACTATTAGATGAGCCATACACTAATTTGTCTAAGAAATACATTGATAAAATAAATGAACTGATAACAAGATATAGGGAAGAAGGCAGAACAATAGTAATTGTGAGCCACGATACAACTTATTGTCGATACATAGTTGATCAAACATTTTATATGGATAGTGGAAAAATAATCAATACTATATAAGATGGTTTATACAATGATTATTTGAGGTACACGCGATGTACGTAGATCATGTATTTAAAGAAACATTCTATGTAAAGATCGATGATGTTAGGTTGAGAGTATATGATTCAAGTAGAGAAAGAGAATATTACAATAATACTACACTAGTATTTCTCCATGGCTCACCAGGCCAAATAAGTAATTGGAAATATCTAGTTAATTTCTTTAAGAACGAGTACAGGGTTATAGCATATGATCAGAGGGGATATGGGTTATCAGATAAACCTAGAACTGTCTCCATGGAAGACTATATTAGTGATTTAAAGAAATTATTGGGGAAGCTAAATATTTTAGAGAAAAATGTTGTTCTCGTAGGCCATAGTTTTGGCGGTATGGTAGCTCAAGAATTTGCTGCTAGATACAATATTAAGGGCCTAGTCTTGATTGGCTCACTCATTAAGTTAAAGCCTGATCCCATGGACTTTATTATATGGTATCTTCCATCATTTATATGGAGAAAGATATTATTTACTGAAAATATCTTAACAAGAAAAGCATATAGAGACCTATTCTTTAGTAAGAAAACACCAGACGAGGTTTTCTACGAGTTTCTCAGAGATAATAAAGACTATCTTGAAAGTGCACCAGCACATATGTTTCGTTACTTAAAATACTTTAGGAACTATGATGCAACTGAGAGCCTTCGTAAAATAAATTGTCCAACACTAATCATTGTGGGGAGGGATGATAAAGTAACTCCTCCTAGTGAGTCAGAGAATATTCATAAACTAATTAAAAACTCGAAGAAAGAGATAATAGAGGATGCTGGTCATCTAGTTCTATATGAGAAACATGATATTCTATGTAAATTGATAGGATCATTTATTTATTCTTTAGACTAGTATTTAATCTATGGTGAATATTATGAAGGGCTCTGTAAAATTTGGAGTATATCTTCCAGAGGATCTTGCCAGGGAGCTTGAGGAGTGTATGGATATTACTGGTATTAAGAGTAAGTCGAAGATTATACAGGAGGCTCTAAGGCTATTTATAATTGAACATAGATGGAAGGCCGTTGGAAAAGCATCTGGTATTATAGGGATTATATATGATCATGAGGTTAAGGGTGTTGATGAATTATTGACTGATATACAGCATGACTATCTCGATGTCATCATCACTACAATGCATGTTCATCTCGATAAGAGAAAATGCATGTTAGCCATTATTGTTAAGGGAGATACCAATAGGATCAAGGAATTACTGAATAATATTATGAAAATCAAAGGAGTATTAGTGGCTAGGCCCATGTTATTAGAAATAAAATAGTTTAGCTCCAAAGCATGGTTAATCTTATAACCGATTCTAGATATTGATCATTATATATTAATGATATTGTAGCTGGTGATACATAGTATTTTATAACTAATCCGCCAAATACGCCAAGTAATATGCATGCAATAGAGAGAATTGTTAATGGAAAGTATGTTACATAGCTAATTGTCTTCTTGACATAGGTTCTAGTTGGGGGCTTAATACAGATCTCATAGAATACCTTTAGATAGGAGATCATCCCAATTATGTAGGATGCTATGAAGCCTATGATGAGTAAGAGGGCCCTTGCTTCAATCAATGCAGCAATCAACAAATACTCACTTAGAAATATATTGAATAATGGTATGCCTGCTAGTGCTAGCATTGATATTCCAAAAGCTATTCCTGCCCCCCTATATAGTCTTCCTACTCCTCTAAGCTCATCTATTTTCCTAGATCCAGCTACCTTAATCAATATACCTACGGATAAAAATGCTAGTGCCTTGGCAATTCCATGATTAATTATATGGTATGTAGATGCTAGAATACCTAGATAGGTACCTAGTCCTAGACCCATAACGATGAATCCAATATTCATTATAGTACTGTATGCTATGAACTTCTTTACATCCCTCTGTATGGTCATCATAAATGCTCCAAATATTGATGAAGCAAGTCCAAGTACCATAATAATTAACAATAAATTATCTCTAAACATGCCTATGATATCAACTCCTCCATATACTGTAAAGAGAAACCTTGCAATACAGTAAACCCCTATCTTTACTACAAGGCCAGAGAGTAGAGCCGATACTGGTGATGGAGCCTCTGAATGTGCATCGGGAAGCCAGAAGTGATTGGGAAATATTGCTGCTTTAAAAGTAAATGTGAATAATGATAGTATTGTAAATATGCCTATACCATAGACTATATTCCCTATAGGTAACCCGCTAATACTGAAACCTCTTCCACTAATCTTATAATGCATATCTGCCATGTTTAATGTTCCAAGACTCCCGTATGCAAATATTATTGCGATAAAGAATATTGTTGTAGCCATTGCACCATAGATCGCATACTTCATAGCTGCTTCAATAGCTAGTTTCCGAGCCCGATAATAAGCTACTAATGCATATGCCGAAATGCTAGCTACTTCAAGCATTACGAATAAGTTGAAGAAATCACCAGTATATAAGCATCCGAGAAGACCGGTTTCAACAGCTAATAGTAATGTATAGTAAAGATATAGTCTTTGACTATTCTCCATATATCCAACACTATATATTGTTATAAGTAATAGTATTGAAGTAACGAGTACTCCGAGTAGGCCGCTGTAAAAGTCTACAACATAAATAATACCTACTGGAGGAGGCCATCCACCAAACATATATACTATGGGCTGGCCGAATCTCTTGATCGTAAGTAATAGGATCCATGAAAGTATAGTTGCTAATGAATGGAATACAATAGCATATAATTCAATGATTCTACGTTCTTTAATGATATAATTGATCAATGGTATTGTGAATGAACCTGCTGCTAATAGAAATATAATTACTCCTGGCAAAGAACTATATATTGGCTGTTGCTCGAATAGACTATATGACCCATACATACATAATCACCTAATCAAAGATCTTTTTAGCATATTTCTCGAAGGTCTCAGAAATGTACTTTCTACACTCTATAGGATCTATGGTCTTAACATCGATCCAGTGGACATAGAGTTTCTTATTCTCATGATCTATTGAAACGACAACAGTACCTGGAGTATTTGTTATTGAATTAGCTGTTAATGTAGCAGAGTAGTCGCTTTCAAGATCATAGGGTACTTCAACTATTCCTGGATTAATAGGTAGCGATGGACTAAGTATTCTCTTCATAACATTTAAGTGGGCCTTTACCTCAATGACAAAGAGATAGTGGAAGAAATATTT
>CAZITZ010000046.1:2277-3699 GCA_964542295.1 uncultured Desulfurococcaceae archaeon | reverse complement strand
TGTATAGCTAGGAAGACGAGGAAAGCTATAACAGCAACATTTATCACAATAGCAGTTATAACAAGTGCTTGTGGCAATGGATCAACAGAAGACTTCATGAATTCAACTAATTCTTCCCTACTAGGTTTTAGTGATGGAAGTATTGGTGGTTTGGGGAAAGGTATTAATCTATATGCTAAGAATATGATCAATACATTAGCTGTATCACCAAGTATTGTAAGTGCTATAATTTTCTTAATAATATTGGGTTTAATAATAATGCCGTATAGCGCAATAGATATTGTTGCTAAAGCCATTGCATAGATATAGATTATTAAATAGTATTCTATCAAGTCTCCTCACCTCCACGCATATATAGTGATATAAGGATAAAGATCATGATGAACTCCATTGATACTATAAGAAATTCACCTATATTCATAAAGATCAGGCTACCGCCTATATAGAAAGGCCCTATTTTAACAGGGTATCCAGGAAATAATGCATATGTCTTCATCTGATTCTGCAATATATATCCAAGATATATTAATGGAGCTACAGCAATGATAACGAGTATTATTAATCCAATACTTCTTAGAATAGCTGATTTACTTAAACTATAGCCCATCGATAATAGGTAGTAAACAGAATAACCTGCAATAATTATTAAGGGAGCTATGGCATAAGCTGATCCGCCTGCAAATCCCCCTCCAGGTGATATGTATCCTCTTAATGCTAGGTTTATTGACACAATAGCTATTAGGACAATTATTATTTTCACAGTTGTCTTAACGATAAGAGTAAGTCCATGTTTCTCTTTCTCATACTTCTTAAGAATATTTGCCAATGGTTTATACGCAAGCACCATACACCCAATAATAGCTATATAGAGTACTGTTGTCTCGAATATAGTGTCAAGTCCTCTATAATCCCACAGTATAGCTGTAACTGTTTCAGGACTACCGCTCCACCACTTTCCAACATTATATGTATTATCTATGTAGAACTGCCCAAGTTCTCGAATAACAGGCTTAGGCGAGCCACCCAATACATCCTCTATGACGAAATACACTGTAAATAATATTATAAGAACAAGAAACGTGATCGCTAGTATCTTTAATACTTTAACCATGTTTCTCAAACCTCCTAGTCCTTGATATAGCATAGAGTATTATGACTGGATAGATTCCAAGTCCAACAGCTAGATAAACTAGGAGTATATCTGGAGCAAGTAATACGCCAAAAGCAATAGCATATGCTACTGACTGGACAGCAGAGTATATAACGGCTTTAATGAGGTCTTTTTCCTTTATAGCAAGTATTGTAAATACAAGTGCTATTGTGAATAGATATGCAGTAAGTAATAATGGATAAATAATCATTTCCTTGACACCTCCCTCTCCTCAAGCTTATCAACTACTTTTGGATAAACAGGTGCAAGCC
>CAZITZ010000046.1:0-2177 GCA_964542295.1 uncultured Desulfurococcaceae archaeon | reverse complement strand
TTAGCAATATAGAGATCGAATATGAAAGCCCATAATGCAAGCATTAAAGCACCTATCATAAGGAACGGTGTCTGGTAGTAAAGTGAGAGCAGGCCTATGAATACAGCGAGATCGAAGCTGAGGCAGTCAACTGCTAATACCATATCAGGTATTGTCGGTCCTCTAACAATCCTTACAATGTAGAGTGTAAAAGCTGTAATGAATACCCCGGTTATTATGGGGATATATATGGATAGTATTGATGAAGTATCCATAACTCTATACCTCCTTAAGTACAACTTTACGAACAAGTGGTTTACCTAGAACATATTCTTCAATAACCCTGTGATACTCATCGGTAATGACTTCTCTAAGTCTATTCATTGCCTCCCCTAAAGATTCAATATGGATTTCAGCTACTTGCTTCTTAGCCAATAAGCCGCGGGCAACACCAATAGCGTAAAGTATGGCCTCAGGTTTAGGAGGGCATCCAGGTACATAGAATGTTGGAGGAGGCTCTATTCCTAGTTTCTCCCTCAATATCTCATAGAATCGCTGGACTCCTCCAATAATATTATAGGAATCATACCATATTCCTCCTCCACAAGCACAAGAACCTATTGCTAAAACTATTTTGGGCTCTGGAACTGCTTGGAAAGCTCTTAATGCTCTTGGTAAAGCCTCTCTTGTTATGGGCCCTGATAATAGTATTGCATCAGCATGTCTAGGTGAACCAACAAGTTTTACTCCAAAACGTTCAGCATCTTGGAATGGAGCAAAGACATTAAGTATTTCAATATCGCATCCATTACAACTGCCAGTATTTAAATGAAATACCCATAGGCTCTTCTTAAATATTTTAACTACATTATCCCTACTCATACCTACTACCTCCTAGCATAAGATGTATATAGTGAAGCGATCTTTTCTCTACAATCGGGACATAGGAGAGCATAGGGCCTTTGCTCTTCAGGAAGATCCTTTAAAACATTTTCTAACTGTCTATAAGTAGTATAGAATCTACCGCAAACACGGCATCTAACCATTCTTAAGCCAACAACTTGATATAGATCATCGTGTTTATCAGTAGCTAGTTCAAACTCATTTGACAACTTAATAGCTTCAACTGGACAAACATCTTGGCATCTGCCACAATAAATACATCTACCAATAAATAGTTTTACATACCTAATGCCTTCTACAAGATCATCTTCAATGGATAGAGCATCCGGAGGACAAGCATTAACACATGCACCGCAGCCAATACATTTCAAAGGATCAATCCTTGGCTTTCCACGAAATCCTGGAGGGACTTCTATAGGCTCATAAGGATACTTTTCAGTAACAACGCCAACTGATATAGCTTTTCTAAGTAGTTTAAATCTACTCAATACGATCTACCCCAGTATTCTATTTAAGCTAAGCCTTTTCCTAGTACCATTTCTAACATCAACAACAATAACGTGATCCGTGCATGAGAAGCATGGATCGATGCTGGCAATAATAATCGGTGCATCAGCTAAGTATTCTCCACGAAGCATAAGAGGTACTGATTGTAGATTATTATAGGATGGTGCACGTGGTCTCCATCTATAGACCTTATTATCACGGCCAGTTATAACAAAGTGGAAGTCCTCGCCTCTTGGAGCCTCTGTTACTCCTACTCCAAGACGTTTCTCTGGAATACCATCATACTCAGCCTGCAAAGGAGTATTTGGCAAGTTGTCTAGTAATTGATTAATTATATTTATTGATTCAAGTATTTCTTCATATCTTACCAGGAGTCTTGCAAGAACATCTCCTTCATCTCTAACTGGTACCCGGAAATCAACATACTTATATGCAGCATATGGATGATACTTCCTTACATCAGTTTTTAAGCCAGATGCACGGGCATGTGGTCCAAGAACACATAGTTTTCTAGCATCTTCTTTAGACAATATACCGATCTCTTTAGTTCTCTTAACAAGTTCATTCATACTAAATATATTCTCCATGTAATCTTTGAATTCATTTTCTAAGTTCTTAAGAACACGTTTAATACGTTCAATATTTTCTTCATTAACATCTCTACGTACACCGCCTATAAGGTTCATACCATATGTCTTACGATTACCAGTTAATAATTCAGCAATATTCATAATGTCTTCACGGAGCCTCCATGTAATCATGAAACCAGTGTCAAAGCCTAATAAGTG
>CAZITZ010000045.1:1640-9939 GCA_964542295.1 uncultured Desulfurococcaceae archaeon | reverse complement strand
ATAAGGCGTTGCAAACTGCCAATACATGTCATAGAATCCTAGATAACGCTTATCCCTTGATAAGAAACTATTATAAAGCTCATCAATCGTCGTTAAAGCACCGATCCATACATACCCATCTTCACGCCTAACATATGATAACTCCTTCCTCAAAGGCCATAGGTCAAGGAAAAGCTCTGGCCTAATAATATCTGTACGTGCTAGAACTAATACGTCGGTACCGCCAGCCAACGGTATAGCCTTATCTCCATGCTCATCAAGATACTTTAGAGCATCATTAAGATCTCTAGGTGTATAGATATTGAAACGTACCGTAGCTATCTCCAATCACCACCATAACCTTTCCAATAAGATATTCTCTATAAGAATATGCATGTACCTCAAATAAAAAACTTAGCCATATATATGTGTATGAGGTTATTTTTACCAAAATCTCGCTAAATACTCATTCCATACTATAACAGGTATAAACATTATAAGCAATGTTCCTTTAATCTATCCTATTTAAAATATATAATATTCTCCATTTACAATTAATGTATTGATAGAAAATGAATAGAATTGATTTAATAACAATAATGCTTCTCTTAGTACTCCTTGGAATAGCATTATTTCCAGGATATAAATACTATGGTACAGAGCAATTCCCGGGATCAGTAGCTAAGGAAAAGACCCCCAAGACTACAGTCAGTAAAAGTACTAGAGACCATGGAGATGAATCGATGAATACGGTAAGTACCTTGATCCAGAATAGAACATACCATGTAACATTTATTATTAAACTAACAGAACTACCTGAACTCATAGGTGCAAGATTTGATAGTTTAGAAGCCGCTATATATGATGGCAAAGACTGGAGAATTATAGAGATATGGATATGGAATGGAACGCGTAAAGTAGTGTCTCCATTTGGAAGCATCATAGAAATGCCCAATGCAGGATGGTACTTGACTAAAAACTGCTATTTAATTATAAAAGTACCAACATACATAATTAATAAATATGTATGTAAATGGCCACGGCACCTTATATACGATAAAATAAACAATAGATTATATATAGAAATTAATCAAACAGATATTAATGTTAGTTTTTACATATTTTATAGTAAATATAATAGCGCTCATAAGTATCCGTTTCTAACAGTTTCTAAATATAGAGAATTAAAGAAGAAAGCTATTGAGATTTCGAGAAGCGATATTGCATTAATTAAATATGAAAATATTAGTTCATGTATGAACTTATTTAAAGAAAACATTGATTAGGAGATTCCATAGGTTTATTTCTCTTCTTCACTAAATAGAGTATTTAGGATCCTAGTTCTAACTAGATCAAGGTCTTTGTATTCAGAATTTTCATAACCTCTAATGTAGGTTATGACTTTTGAGGCTATGCTTACAGCTATTTCTTCAGGTGTCTCTGATCCTATGTCTATGCCTATTGGTGCATATAATTTAGTCTTTATTTTCTCAATATCTATTCCTTCCTTAACGAGTTTCTTAATGAATTCAACTACTTTTCTCCTGCTACCAAGTAGTCCAATATACCTTGCTTTTGACAGTAGGGCTTTCTTTAATACCGGGTAATCAACACCTATTTCTCCATGGACTATGAGTATTATGTCGCTCTCCCTAGCATTATTGTATATATAATTAGCTATGTCCTCTGGTGATCCAATAAATAATTCTCTCGCATATGGGAATATTTCCTTAGATACTAGTTCCTGCTGAGGATCAAGTATTATAACCTTATATTTCAATATATCGCCGAGAATATCGGCTAATGGCTTACCAATTCTACCTGCTCCAACTATGAATATATTTGGAGAAGGCTTTAGTACATCAATATACACGGTCAAGACACCTCCACATATGAGGCCAGTATCTATTGCTCCTTTAACACCTTTACCCGTGAAATCAAATTTTACAATGCGGGGCTTACCTGTTCTTATTGCTTCAATAGCATTTTCTATGACTCTTCTTTCAAAAGGTCCTCCTCCAAGAGTACCTAGTGTAGTACCATCAGGTAATACAGCCATTTTTGCACCAACGTCTCTAGGTCCACTACCGATCTTTTCTATTATTATTGCAAGTGCAACTGTTTTACCCTTATTTAATTCTCTAGTTATTAATTCGAATAATTTGTCATCAGGTATTGTTGGCGAAAACTTCATACCTCTTTACCCCGCAGTTAATACCATATTGTTTATTTTACTAGAAGAATTAATATGCCTTGCCATTTATACCAGTGTTATAGTATGGGAAGCAATATACTTAATTATAAAATAATTTATTTATCTTGTCTAGGACAAGATATGATGTGGTGTAGTTTATTTTGACTAGAATACTACTATATTTATTGCTATTCATAATATTCCTCAGTATATCAGCTTCATCAATAATAATACTATTGTCGGGAGCAGACTCTATTGGATGTGCCTTTTGGAGACTATGTTTTACAGTAATTATCCTCTTAACATACAGCTTATTATTTAGAAAATCATTATTAAAAACATTTGTTAATGATGTATTCATTAATAAGTATGGATTCTTTGCTGGATTATCTCTTGCAGCACATTTCCTATTATGGATGGAGTCTCTCTATCACATACCCGTAGCCATTAGTACAACAATAGTTGTATCATATCCATTATTTGCACTTGTTATTGATAGATTCGTATATAGTGAGAAAATCACTATCCTACAATACCTAGGCATACTATTTGGATTCATTGGCTTAACTATGTTCCTATATAGAGGCTTTGTCGGCGACATTAACTTGTATGGAGTACTATTATCCTTATTTGGCTCTATTGCCGCAACATCTTATTTCTGTATAGGACGCTATGTTAGACTTAGAAGGGATCTTATGGAGTACGTTTTTCCTACATACTTCTATGCATTATTAGGAGTACTTTTCTATTCACTAGTTATAGGTAAAAACATATTAGCATATAGTCCAAAATCATATTTCTTCTTCATACTATTAGCTATAGTGCCTATGCTTGGAGGCCATACATTAATGAACTATATACTAAAATATATGAAGTCCAGCGTAGTTACTTCAATAGCTCTTACCGAGCCAATTGGAGCATCTATCCTAGCCTATCTCATACTAGGGCAAGTAATCGGCCTATATGAGGTAATACCTATGGCGATAGTCCTAACATCTATTATCATAGTTATACGGGAAGAACTAAGGATAAGGAAGGAAGTCATTACATGAACTCCCACGTTTCTCCCACAAAACTTTTATTCCAGACCATACATTCTAGGCTGAAGGAGGTGGTTTTATGCAGCGCCAATGGATTATATAATTCGTGCACCCCAATCTCTAGATATGATCCCTTCTACATGGTATAATATTCTACCAGACTTACCTGAGAAAATACCTCCAATGAAGACACCTAATGGAGAAACCGTTAAACCAGGTATGCTAGAGCTATTATTTGCCAGGGAATTAATAAGACAAGAGTTTAGCATGGAGAGATATATATCAATACCTTCTAAACTACGTAGACTCTACATGGAGCTTGGCAGGCCGACTCCATTGCTTAGAGCACGGAATCTCGAGGAATATCTAGATACACCAGCAATTATTCTCTATAAATACGAGGGAGTTACACCAACTGGTAGCCATAAAGTGAATACAGCAATTGCACAAGCATACTATAGTAGATTAGAAGGAGTTAAGAGACTAGTTACAGAAACAGGTGCTGGACAATGGGGTTCTGCACTTAGTCTAGCCGGTGCGTTAATGGGGATTAAGATAAGAGTCTATATGGTTAGGGTTAGTTATTACCAGAAACCATATCGTAGGATTATAATGGAGCTATATGGAGCTGAAGTATATCCTAGTCCAAGTAACCTGACAAATACTGGTAGGATGTTTCTAAAGAAAAACCCTGATCACCCGGGTAGCCTTGGAATAGCTATTAGTGAAGCTATTGAAGATGCATTAAGTGACCAGGATACAAAGTATGCATTAGGAAGCGTATTAAACCATGTACTACTACACCAGACAATAATTGGCTTGGAAGCTAAGAAACAACTAGATGAACTAGGACTATATCCAGATATAGTTATTGGATGCGTTGGTGGTGGAAGTAATTTCGCTGGACTCACATACACATTTATCCATGATAAGCTAAAAGGATCATCAAATACTAGATTCATAGCTGTAGAACCATTATCTATACCAACTATGACGAAGGGAATATATAGGTACGACTATGGAGATTCAGCTGGTTTAACGCCATTAATTAAAATGTATACCTTAGGACATAACTATATACCGCCGCCAATACATGCCGGAGGTCTTAGATATCATGGCTTAGCACCAAGTCTAAGCATTCTATTAAAGAATAGAATCATAGAGGCAAAACCGTATAGTCAAGTAGACATATTTAGTGCAGCACAGTTATTCGCTAAAACAGAAGGCATAATCCCAGCTCCGGAAAGTGCACATGCAGTAAAAGCTGTGGTTGAAGAAGCAATTAAGGCAAAAGAAAATGGTAGGGAAATAGTAATACTATTCAATCTTAGTGGCCATGGATTACTTGATCTAGCCGGATATGACGAATATCTTAAAAATAATATTAAGTAAAACTAAAACTTTAGTAACTTGTCTCTTCAATTAAATCATATTTTTAAGTATTAAGAAGGTAGTTTTATATTTTAAAGTTGATTAATATGTAATTAGGTGGCTCTTAAAAATCTACTATATATTTAATATTTTATAAGATAACTATATTGTATGTAGAAAAATTAATATATTCTACTAGATAATTTTTTCATTGGTGAACTAATTCTTGGATGATAATAGAGTTCTTGACATTAAGGAGATTGAAAATGCTATTAAAAGTTTCTATAGAACTGGTTATAAAGCATTAAAAATGGGCCGGAATTATTTTGTGGGACTTATTATATCAATAGTTATTGATATCTTTATAGGTGTTACCGCGTTCATTGCTGTTTTTAATGTAGCAATTAAATTTAGTAAGGCGCCTAAAGAAATACTAGTTGAAGCCACTCTAAACACTATATTACCATATTTAGTTGCAATCCAGATTGTAAATCTCATTATTCTTATGATACTTTATATATTTATTAGAAAGACTCTGCAGACGTATGGGGGATACCATAGATCTTGGAGTTTAATGGCAAATATGATAGAGAAGATTGATTGCCCACTAGATATTCCTTCGTTGTTAAACCCGAGTAAATACAATTATATTTCAAAGTACTTTATCATATTCATTATAATAAATGTTTTGACGGCTTATGCTGCCTTAAAATACATAATATACATAATGGCTCTACACTATGATCCATTTTATGGCTTAGGAATAGTACTTGCATTATTGAAATTCATAAGTGACTTTATCCTAATGATTTTAGTAGTTAGATTCTTTAGTAGTCTAAACGAGTACTTTCATTTAGAAAAAGCATCTACACTAATATACGTATATATTATCATGTTTATCTTAGACTTAATACAGATCTTTATTAATAACATTATAGTATCGTTTCTAGGAGTAGTAGTCTTGGTAATATATCTTGTTTATCTTCATCAAATGCTCAATGAATATGAGCGAAAACTAGAGAAATCATATATTAAACTAAATAATTATTTGAAGAAATTAGAAGAATGCATTGAAATTGAATAATAAAGTTTCTAACTAACATATAATTGATGCTAAAATAGTTTTTTCCTATATTCCTTAGTAATATCTTCATTTTAATGAATTATGGTGAAACAGTATTTTATTTTCTCCATTATCGATTCAATGCTAGTTTTATCGAAAATATATAATAATAATGCTAGGCTGCATCTATACGATATTATTTTGAATCTATAATTCATTTTAATCAACAATTATGTATTATAAGATTATAAATCTTTCTAATAATTTATGTATCAAAGCTTATTATCTTAGTAAGGTTTAAATAATATATTGGTGGAGATCACGGTTGACGTAATTATTATCCAGTATTCCAGGACTATGCAGGATACTATTGACTACTTTAAAGACTATAGTTTCTCGATCATGGGGTATCTAGATAATGGGTATCAGAGGAAGTTATTAGAATCAAGAGAATATTTCAAGAAAAATATAGTTGGTAAGAATAAAGTATCTGCTGTATCTTTACATTGTGGCCTACTTTATCGTATTATTAATAAGGAAATTGTTTATGAGTCGTTTACAACTAATAAAGCAGATCTTCTAATACTCTCTCCAATATATGGAGTTGTCCATGCATTTGAAAAGATCAAATTGTATAGAGTAGATGGTGATTTAAAATACGTGAGGATATGGATGCGAATGGGTATTGATAAATTATTAGCTAATTATGTCCGTAATAGGAGAGCTAAGAATGTATATGGCTTCTTCCCTAAAAGATCCCCATATATCCGTATATTCCATTCATTAATGAGGAGATTAAAGAATATACGATCATATTTTATAACAGTTGATATATGTAGATCTGGAGCTGGATTCATTGTCACTAGAAGTCTTGGTAAAGCAATTAATCATTTATTAACGAATCATTATGTACCTAGGATAATCGATGACTGTATATTAAGGAAGAGTAGTAGGTAATTAGAAATTAGTTCTAGAATTCCTTAACTAGCTTATACTCTGTACTTTCAATCCTAAATCCATGATCCATAAGCTTTCTTGTCAAAGCATTCTTAGTAGCATCTACTGGTATAGTGATCCATTCAATATTCTTGGAAAAGGCCTCCTTCTTTAAAGCAGATAATAATGCTGATAGTGCTTCCGTAGGCCTATGATAGGATACTGCTAGATAATCAACTGTCATATCTTTTTCAGGCTGGTATGAAGCAAGTCCACGTAGTTTATCTCCACGATAGACCTCCAGGGTATATTCTCCATAGAGTCTATAGATCTTTTTATCAACATATTCTGTAACGCTACTCCACCATGTAGATGGCAATACCTTAGTCTTTAGATCTGTTGAGAAGCCCTTTCTAACAATAACCCTATATCCATGTAGCCCATTAGATAATATCTTATCTCTATGAGCACTTAGCAATAATACTACTCCATCAACGATATATCTGTGCTTAATATAGAATCCTAGTGCAGAATAATTATCCTTCTTAACACTCAATGATATGATTTTAACTCCATTACTCCTCAAAAGATCCTCCATAGCCTGTAAAAGCCTAGATCCAATCCCCATACCCCTATACTCTGGATCAACGGCTAATGAGTCGATGTAGGCTCTATCCCTATACTTATAAGCTATAATAAAGCCCGCTACAACTCCATCGACTTCAGCTACAAGTACTCTTCTCCTCCTAGACCTAATCTTCAATAAACCAGCAAACCATTCATAATCCTCTTCATCAAGTCCTCCAAGACTCTTTAAATGTATATCGAATATAGCTCTAGCATCTCTATATCTAGCAGTACGTATAACAAGAGAACTATCCATAAACTCCCACACTACATATAGACTAAATACATATCTATTCAGTACCTCTTACACACAGACTCTCCCATACCCCGTTAAAAACCTATCTATAAATACATAGTTTTTCAGAAACGAATACCTATTGGCTCAAGTAATTTCTTCACCCTCCTAAGCTCCTCAAGTGCTTCAATACCCTTCTTCGTCAGCCTATAATGGATATGATCATCTATCTTTACCTCCTCATCTAGACTTTAATAGCCGTAATCGCCGACTGTTCTCTTCCATAGACTAATACACTTACAGCGATCGCTACTAAGCCCATGGGCCTAAGTATTTCGCCAAATAAGAATACTCCAGGCGATCCCATGATGACCGCTATTGCTCTTAATAAATGAGATGCTTTTCTCTACATAAATTTTTATTTAATACTATATCTATAGATTCATTATTGATCAGTAATTGAGTGGGATCGTTATGGAGATTCCTAAAAGCTTCATTAAATACTTCTTCATTGATAGAATAGAGGTTTTAAAGAAAATATGTTTAGAAGGTAGGTCTCCAGAGAATTTCCTTATCGGATTCACTAGAGCAGTTCCAGCAGTAATAACTTATGGACCAGCTGGCTTAAGTGGTAGTATTAAGATGGTTGGTTTTGTGCCTAAGAAAGAATTCATTAATGAAATGGCTGAGAAAGCATATAGATACGCATACATAGATCGTGGTAAGGATATGAGAGACATAACATGTTTATTGCTTAAAGAGTTTTATAGAATAGAATTAATAGATCCAATGCTTATCGGCGGCCTAGAAATGGCTTTTAGACATAGTTGGGAAAATATAAGAGCTACTGGAAA
>CAZITZ010000045.1:0-1540 GCA_964542295.1 uncultured Desulfurococcaceae archaeon | reverse complement strand
TATACAAGGCATTGATAAGCTATTATCATAGGGAATTATCTAATCTAGATAATTCTATTGAAAACTTCATTAACCGTGTTATGAGAGGAGAACTACTTTATGAGCCCATATATCGCCTCTATAATAGGGCATCACACTTACATAGAGGAGTTCATGGCATAATTTATTCTCTCCAATGCCTCGATAGGTTTTATCCTAATTTAAAAGATCTCGGTGATGAAGCTATTATGTTAGAGAACATGTATAGTACTAGTATTGACAGGATTACACAAGCATTTAATCTATACTATACATTAATTAGTGAAAGGACTAATAGAGTCGTGACTAAACTAACAATTATATCAGCTATATTCCTCCCATTAAGCCTTATAGCTGGCATATATGGAATGAACTTTAGATACATGCCTGAGCTCCAGCATCCTCTAGCATATCCAATAACATTATCTGCTATGGCCGTGATAGCTATTGGAGAACTTCTATACTTTAAGATAAAGAAGTGGATATAAGAACTATGGCTTTGATTAACTAGTTTTAAACTTGATCAAGTCTTTTGCTTAAGCCATATAATCTGTATTTTAATAGCATATAGATATTAAGCTATTGAATAGGTATCAGTGGACAATCATATTTCTTCCCTATAGATACCTTATTACATATGGGAAAACCTTTTCTATTGTGGAAACATATTTATCCAATGTTTATAGAGGTGATTCTATGAATAGTAGGGCTCTTATCGTAATCATATCAACTATTCTATGGTTTATTGCCTTCGCCTTACAGGGCGCCGGACTAGTTGCTAATGATCCCCACATATTCGTAGGAGGCATCCCATTACCCCTACTATATATGTTGATCATGGGCGTATGGGGTGTCGCTAATTCATTACTAGCATACTTCGTATGGGCCCCTGGATTCTATGAACGAGCTTATAAGTTATTAGAGGAGGAGTGATAATGGATCTTGTATCTATAGTCTTAATTGTTATTGGCTCTTACCTAGCTATAATGCTTGCAATTGGTTATTGGGGCTATAAGAAGACTAAGGCTACTCCCGAAGACTATTATCTAGCTAATAGAACTCTAGGCCTACTCACATTATCTATGACATTTATAGCTACTTATGCGAGTATGTGGACATTCCTAGGAGCTGTTGGAGGTAACTATAGACTTGGCTTAACATTCGTAAGTATGATGATGATGTGGAATCTCTTATGGCCTATGATGCTATGGTTATTTGGGCCGAGAGTATGGCTTGTCGGCAAGAAATATGGATACATAACGTATTCAGAGCTCATAAATGACTATTATGGAACAAGTCTTTTGGGGGCACTAGCTGCAGTTATCGGTGTTATTGCTTTAGTACCCTACATATCAGTGCAGTTAATGGGTGCAGGCATAGCTCTTGAAAGCTTTACAAAGGGTGGGATCCCATATATATGGGGAGTTTCCTTAATGTTTATAGTAATGGTTATCTATGTCTTGATCGGTGGATTAAGATCTGTAGTATGGACTGATGTACTTCAGGGAATATTCTTCCTCAC
>CAZITZ010000044.1:0-9945 GCA_964542295.1 uncultured Desulfurococcaceae archaeon | reverse complement strand
ATAATGCTTTCTCAAGATCTATAGCTGATACTATGCTCCATGGATCTAGTAGAAGACCTGCATATACAAAGAAGAATGGACTTATAAAGCTTACTAAGAATCTATAATATTGCCTTAGATTTCTTGAGCGGGCTGTTGATGCAAGTGCTATACCTGCAAAATATGCACCTACTATAGGTCCTAGACCAAATACAGCAGATATAGTTGCAAAACTAATGCCTACGATTAATACATGTGTTAATATTGCCTCGCTTACATGACTTTTTACAATAAATCTTGATACAAATATATCTCCGTATTTATATATAAGATAAAATACTCCAAGAACAATTGCAAGTCCTAAAACAATGTGTAAAACAGATTTAGGCTGTAGAACTCCATATGTAGCAATCGAGGATACAATTGCATATAATATCATTGCATATACATCATCTGCGACAGCAGCGCCAACAATTATCTCGCCAATCTTCGTACGCAAAATACCGAGCTCCATTAAAGTTGCTACGGTAACACTGACACTTGTGGGTGCAAGTACTACTGCTATAAACAAACTTGTAATCCAGCCATATCCGAATAACGATGCTACAAGCACGGCTAGTGCAAATGTAGCTATAACACCTCCTATAGCTACAACCATAGCTTCAATACCATAAGCACGTAGTTTTTCAATAGATGTTTCCATACCAGCAAGAAAGATCAATACAACAATGCCGAGCCACCCTACAACAGCTACATTAGCTGGTACATGAATTATGCCTAAAATGGTTGGGCCGACAATGATTCCCGCTAATAGATCTCCGAGTAATGGTGGTTGTTTAAATCTTGCAACAACTTCCTCAAGGATCTTTGCAGACATCAAGACTATTGTTAAATCAATAAGGATTATTACTTCTTCATTCATTAAAATCCACCAGCAGTACTGAGGATATCCAATCATATAGTAAAAGTATATAATAATATAAATACTAGGTAAGAATAAAATGCAAAAATATTTAGAGGCTGGATCATGCCTTATCGTGTTAGGGTGGATCTAAATAAGTGTATAGCTTGTGGTTTAGCATGGACTATATGTGATAGAGTATTTGAACCTGATCCAGAAACAGGTAAAACTAATATAAAAAGTGATTATAAAGTTGAGGAAACAAGTGAGTATATCATAGGTTTAATACCGGATGAATTATATGAATGCGTGAAGAAAGCAGAAGAAAATTGTCCTGTTCAAGCAATTTCTATCGAAGAAAAATGACTACTAATAAATGTATTCAATTGATCTTAGAGGAATGATTTGAGCTTTTTTAGAAATTATAGCTGATACACCTTCTGGATCAATAATTATGATTGTAAAGGGTTTAGCAGCATTCCTAGCCTTTTCTAATTCTCTGATTTTTCTTTTACAATTCTCCTTAGGAGCATCTGGTGATGAGCATAAGAACTTTGTTTTCTCAATAACATCCAATATAATACCTTCAACAGTAGTTATGTAGCCTCTAGATGCAGGACCCGGCGTTATTTCTATACCTAGTTCCGGTATTTTAATTGATGCAGTACTAGCTCTAATAACAAGCGCATTTTCATCACCTGGTTTTTTAACATTATATACTATTTTACGGGGTTCCCGTGGTTCTGCAAGTCTTACATCACTAAACTTATATCCGCAATAACTACATGTCCCACTAGCTATCAATACTTTGCCAACCAATGGCATTTCATATAAGTATTCTTCAATCTTCATCTTTCTCCTACAGGATGGGCAATCTATTTCGTACTCTAGTATTTTCTCTAAATCTTTGCTATGCAAATTCTTTAATCACCAGTTATAATATTAAGAGATACAATTAACTATAAATTCCACTTTAAAGGAATCATTTAGAAAGTATAGGAATGTATAGGTAGATAATGTGAAGAAGTATATGATAGCATTAGTATTATTATTAGTGTTTTTAGGCGGTCTAGTTAAGATCATTGGAGGTATTATCTATGGATCTAAAGCCTTATATGTTGATGCATTAACATGTATTGCTAATTTTATAGCTTTAATTGCAACAATATACTATTATAGAGTAAGTCTTCTTCCTCCAGATCTCGATCATCATTATGGTCATTATAAATTAGGATTTGGAGGAGCACTTATATCGGTTATGGCATATTCCTTTGTTGCTGGCTTAGTTGTTTCAAGGCTATATACCATTGAGCCATATGAAGTCCGTATCGGAGCTCCAATTTTTGCTTTACTAGGCTTTATACTCTATGGACTAGCCATTATAGTAGCTCGTAGAATAAGTGAATTCTTTGGTCCATACTCTGTCTTTACTGTAAGTGAATTAATAGAGAGCATAGTAGTAATTGCAGCTAGTTTAGCGGGTGCGTTGTTTAGCTATTTTATAGACTACATAGGTGCATTAATACTTGCAGCATATATCTTTATTGAATTATATGATACATCTAAAGATCTACTTGTCGGTTTAAGCGATATAGCACCTCCTAAATCATATGTAGAGTCTATAAAGAGATTCCTTGAATCAAAGGGGTTTATTGTAGAACAAATAAAAGTTAGAAGGATACATTCGAATTTAATGCATGGAGACATAGCTGTATCAGTGTCAGATCGTTACACAATACATGAAGTCAAGAAGTTGATTAAAGAATTGAAGAAAGAACTACTAAATAAATTTGAACTAGATGCATCAATTGAGATAAGATAAACTACTTAATATCTTTATCAAAAACATTACTTCCTTTAATAATCCATGTTTAATAGATTTATCAATAAGTATGTTTATATCGATCCAATGCCTCAATATAAGTAGAGCATCATAGGACTTTATAATATATTCCTCATTATTAGTAGTCTTATACCTCTCTAGATAGAAAATTATGAGATCCTCTGGAGGCAGAGCATTTATCGTAAATCCATTAATTTCTATAGGTATTAGGTCATAATTCTTTATAGGAACAAAAGCTAGTTTTATTGTCCTTGATATATCTATATTTGTAAGTCTATAGCCTTTGAATGTCGATATACTGCAACCCTGTCTAATGATCTTTTTTAAATAATCTATACACTCTCTATCTACAACTAGTTCTATTGTATCAGAATAGTATTTACCGAAACTATATATTTCAATAAGGAAGTCTCCAACAATGGTTATTTCAGAATTACATAAGTGTCTTAGATCATTATTTAATGAAGCTATATAACTCAGTATTTTCTCAGTATTCGAAATCACAGTATCCTGCATCTTTACATCTATATACTATAGTATTCTAACACCTTATTATAGTGTAGAACGATACTTAATGAGAAACTTGTTTATATTTCATTCGATAAATCATTATATTGGGAGAGATATTATGGTTAATAATAAGTATTTGATTAAGCCTATCATTAGATGTATTACTGGGTTTACAAGAACCGATATTGACTGGAGTAAAGATGGTTTGAAGAAGGCTTTTGAGAATACTATCAATATAGTAGAAGAAGCAAGTGATCTATTAAAATCAAATGGATATGATGTGTGGACAAAGAGAATTTCCCTACCTATTCCTCCAATTACTGTATATCCTAGGTTGCCAGATATGTTATCAGATATTATTCCAAGAAATTATCTAGTAAGTACTGGTTGCTTATTTCTAGAAGAAGTAAATATTGATAGAATAATAGATACTGTATCTCAAGGCATATACCTCTGCCTCATATGGGGAAAAGAACCTGATGCTATTAAGGCAGCTGACATTTTTATAAAGGCATCATCCCATGATCCCATAAATGCTACTAGAATAGCATTGAGCTTGACAGGAACTCCTCTTGAATCACCCTATTATCCATTATCAACTAGCTTATATGGTGAAGGAATAGGTATAGCATTGCTTTATCCAAAGTACTTAGAACAAATTTTTATTAAGAGAGGGCTTAGAGGAATTAAAAAGGCCCTCATAAGTATTGAAAAGGATTTCCTAGCTATATTTGATGGATTTAATACTAGATATTTCGTTGACTATAGCATTAGTCCATGGATGGAGGACAGTGTTGCAGAACTTATTGAATCTATAACTGGTTATTCTCCAGATAAACCAGGTTTTCTACATGGAATATATCTTCTTAACAATATATTAAAGGAGTTCATGTCCATGAGTAAATTGATGCAAGGATACAATGAGGTTATGTTGCCATATGCTGAAGATAAGTTATTGTTAAAATACGGTTTGGAAGGTAAAATATCTGCTAAAGATTTCCTTAGATTTTCAAGCGTATGTGTATCAGGTCCAGATATGATTGTAGTACCTAATGATAGAAGTAAATTGATTGGTTATATAAGAGACTCTTTAGCACTCGGTAGATCCAAGGGTAGATGTATGGGTTTAAGAATAATTCCCGTAGACAACAAAGTTGGTGAGAAAATAGTTCTTGGTAAATTCGGAGAAGTATATGTAATTGACTATTAGACTAAACGATACTCTTTACCAGCATATAAATAGATCTTTCCTTCATTCTTTAATTGTTCAAGCAAAAGCTTTTCCAGATCACTTAATTTTTCTGCTTCCTTTCTACTTATAGGAAACCTACTTATAAAATCATTATAATAGTCTGAATCAACAACCAATGATCCAACTACAATTACTTTTCCACTATATATTAAACTATGGAGACTATCACCCAATAAGTCTCTAGCATCCATGAACGACATTATTGGCTTAGGCAAACGATCAATTCTTCTTTTCCTCTTTGTACCTGACTTTTTAGCCTCATCCAGTGCCATTCTTAAATTTCTTAATTCTTTCTTTAAGTCAGATAATAATCGGTCCAGACTAGCGATTTTTTCCTCTAGGTTTCTTAATCTATTCTCAAGCTCAGCTAGATCCCCATAGGCTTCTTTAACAGAACCTTCTACTGCTTTAAATTCTCTATGTGTCTTTATTACTCCTTTATCAATATGCTCCTTTCCTCCGGCTTCTGCTTCTTCACCAAATTTAGCTACTATTTTCTTAGCAATAGATTCACCTATATCAGTTAATACATATCCATATGCACTTTTTCCAACAATACCCTTAGATTTAAGCCTATATAGTATAGCGCGGGCTAAATTGAGACTTATACCTAGTCCTTGAGCTACATCCTTTATAGAAGCACCTGGATTATTGTAGAGAAATTCAATGATTTTTTCTGTTAAGGTTTTCTCTGTCATTAAATTGTATCCCCACTAGCTATTCTATTCTTTAAAATGTGTTGATCCCCTAATAAAGTATAGGATCGCATTAATCGGAATATATGAACTAAATTGTTCCTACTGTAATTAAAGATATAGTCTTGTAGTATTCCTAATTATTTCAATAGCCCTTCTATAATCCCTATTTTTAAGACTATTCAATACCTCACTAATTAACCTAATATTATTATTTAAAAGAGGCCTTAGGATCTCATAAAGAACAAAATGTACTTCTTCTTCCCGATAAGAATAATATTCTAGCAGAATTCTATATGCTTCTATAAAATCCTTGCTAAGTACATCCCACCAAAAGGACTTATTATAATTGATTTTTGTGAATTGCTCTATGAAATAGCTGAAACCAGGCATTACAGTATTTATATGCTTCAAGATCCTGTCTATTTCTTTCCTATTAATTCTCTTATAGCCTCGCATATTCTTTATCGCCTCAATATATTGTTTTACATTATATGAAGATTGCCAAAGCACTTCTTTAGACCCGAATATGTAATTACACCGCCTGGAGTACCTTTTTCAACTGTTTTAAGGACGTGTATTGTATACCCCGTTTCAATTTTAGGCTCTATCCTTAAAACTATATCACTATATTCCATAGCAGGATGATATTCATCTTTAGATGTCTGTGCTACTTGCCTAAAAGTAGTTATACCTCTTTGCCTATATATTAGAGAGCATTCATAAGTATACCTTGCAATAGATTCTCCGCCATGTAGATCATATACGTTTCTAAGACCATGAAGTATTAGTAGCTCCGGCTTATACTTCTCAAGAGCTTTATACTCATAAACGAGTATGTCTATGATACCCATTGACGAAGGATTTATGGCTTCTATATGGATTAAGTCATTCTCAAATGGGTCTCTATATCCAATAATCTTTAATGCGTCCATGAATCCTTTCCTTATAATACTTGGTGGAAGCGAATATGATATGAATAATGTACGTAATCTATGTTTTATAACATACTGTAGCAAAATAATATACATCATTGGATCAACAAGATATCCTGCTGGATACAATATAAGTACTTGTGCACCTTTCGGTATCCCTCCTAAATTAGCATCAATAACATCGCATCCAGAATAATAAATCTCATCTCTACTTATAGGCGGGATCTTATCCATGATTGGTGTTGGAAGGAACCTGATCCCTTCATCCTTAATAATCGAGAACGGGATCTCATTAGTATATGTTGAAGCTCCTCGGGCTTTACGTATTTCCAAGATCCTATGTATGAATCCATTTACAACATTCATCTTAAGTATGAATAGAGCGTCTGCTACAAATTCTATACCCTTTAATGACATATACTCGGAGCCAAAGGGTATTTCCGTTAATAATAGTCTATTTATCCTTAATCCAGGGAAATCCTTGTATATAGTGTTTTTGAAGAAGACGCGAATAGATGAATCATCTAATAGACTTAGTAGAGGTGTAATACTATCAATAACTATCCAATCAGGCCTTAATTCGGTAAGGTTTCTTAAATAGAGTTCTGTAAATAGGTCTATTAAATCATGAGACGCTATTAATGGTATGCTTATATACTTAAATAATCCCTTATCAATGAATTCTTGAAAATTCATGCCAAGCATAGCCATATTGTTTAAGAATCTCTCAAGATCTTCATTAAAGTTTATGTATAGAACTTTAGAACTATACTTAACCATATTCTCATACGCAACTCTAGCGGCAAAGGAAGTTTTCCCGCTACCTGGTTCTCCAGCTATAATTATCGTACTACCATATGGTAATTTACCTATAAACACTTGATCTATTTCATCTATACCGAATAATAATTCTTTATTAGGCAAGAAAGACGTCCTCTGGAGCTGGAGTTATTAATAAATCTATTATAGTAGTAGAATATTAATGTAGCTTTAGAAACGAATAAATATGGTGTATAAATGGTGATTATAAGTTCTATTATACTAGCCGCGGGCATATCCAAAAGATTTCCAGCTGGTAAGCTTATTCAGAAAATTATAGTAGATCATAAGGAGTTATCTCTAATAAAATATATTGTTGAGAAATTTAAAGCCATAGACTATATTAGTGAAATAGTTGTTGTAATAGGACATGATAAACTTAGGATTATGAATTCAATAAATGATCCATTTATTAAGTTTGTGTTGAATCCGAATTATATGGCTGGTATGAGTTATAGTGTTAAAGCAGGCGTTAGATCAGTGATTAAATATGCGGATATAGTTGTAATTCATCCCGGCGATGTGCCATTTATTAAAGTACACACAATAGATGAATTAATACGTAAAGCAGTAGAGCTATACCGCTTCAACAAGGAGTTCATAGTTATTCCTAAGTATGGAGTTAAAGGAGGACATCCATTAATTATATCAAGAGGATTAATAAGGTATGTCCTAGAGATCAGTGAAGAAACAAGGGGCCTTAAGGGATTTCTCAATAGATTTAGGGATAAAGTAATATATTATCCTACAAGCGATCTTGGAGTATTATATGATATTGATAGGCCAGAAGATCTTGAGAAGGCCCAGGAACTATTTAAAATAAAGTGGATTAGAAAATAAATTATGTCTCCTTACTCTTAAAGTATTCTCCAACATAGTGTCCAACGCCCGGTTTACCTACTAACTCCATATCTTCAATAACTATTTCTCCATTAATTATAACATGCCTGGCCCATCCACACATTTCAATGCCTTCAAAAGGCGTCCAATCAACTTTGTGATGTAATTGATCCGCCTTTACTTTTTTACATAAATTAATGTCGAGTACTACAAGATCTGCATCACTCCCAACAGCAATAACTCCTTTTCTAGGATAGAGCCTCATTATTCGAGCAGGGTTAGTTGAAATTACTTCAATAAATCTATTAAAGTCTATTCTGCCCTGCCTTACACCGAATGTGTACATAAACGGCACGATAAGTTCAATAACAGGTATGCCTCCCCAAGCGCTCCATACATCAGTCTCCTTCTCCTCCCTTGGAGCTGGTGCATGGTCGCTTGTTATAGCATCGACTACTCCGCGGGAAACAGCATCCCATAAAGCCTCAACATCAATCCTTGTTTTGAGAGATGGAGCGATCTTTAGATAATTACCCCACTTATTCACATCATCTCTTGTAAAGTATAGGTACTGTGGACAAGTTTCAGCAGTAATCATTGTACCCATTAACCATAGATGCTCAACCATGTATACTCCAAGCATAGATGTTAAGTGAACTATATGCACATGAGATAATGTATACGAGGCATAATAGCCTACTTTAGCTATTGCAAGTGCTTCAGCAAAATCACTACGTGCTTCATGATGCGCTAATGGATCATTTCTTCCTTTAACAAGTTGTAGGCCATGCTCTACTAAAGCATGATCTTCCGCATGTACCATAACCACACCGTTATGATCCCTTACTAACTCCATGATCCTTAGGATATCGTGATCATTTGCCATCCATTCTTTACCGAGGGTAAATACCTTATAACCTACTACACCCTCCTTAGCTAGATCGGGTATTGAGGCCAAATTACTACCTCTCATCATACCAGCATGAATGCCGAAATTAACATAGCTATCACGTAAACCAGTTTCAATCTTCAACTTAAGCTTATCAACACTATCTACAAACATTCTAAGAGGCATATCATATATAGTGGTTAAACCTCCAAAGGCAGCTGCTAAACTCCCAGTTTTCCAATCCTCATGATGAGTGTAATCAGGATCGTATATATGTGCATGAATATCTATGCCTCCCGGTATAACTGGTAATCCCTTAGCATCAATCACTTTATCCACTTGATGAACATATCTTCCCGGATCTTTAATAATAGCTTGAATGAGTCCATTATTGACAGCTATACTTGCCTCTATAAAGTGTCCATTAATTAGTAACTTAGCATCACGGATCATAAGATCCATGTTATACACCCATAGAAAGATGCTATTTTCTAAACATTTAATGAGCAAATAATAATAAATACTTAATGCTAAAACAACACAATACAACTATTCCAATGAATATGGAGAAAAATAAGTGTTTTATTCTAGATACCTTAAAAGATCTTCTAATAGCTTATGATGGAGTCTTTCATTGGCTTGTAGAACTTTATATATGTCTCGCAGTACTTCAGGTTGATTCATATCATTTGCTAGTCCTACATATAAATTAGCTATATTCTTTTCTAATGTCGTATGATCTTTAATGGTTTCGATTAAAAAACTCTATATCCTCTTGTGTTTTAACACTATGTTTTTCTAGAAACTACTTCTGAATATCATTGATTTCCTCTAATGCTCTCCTAAATTATTTTACTGTCTCTCTATGAATAATAGTATCTCCTAATATTACAAATAGTATTTTGTTAAAACCTTGATTTTACCTTATGTAATGAATCAATATATTTTTCTACTGAACTGTCTTCTATTTGAGTAGCTATTGTTATGAGTTTAATTGAATTATCTAGATAATATTCTTTATTCATAATAATGTCATGTTATAATATTTATTCTATGAATTTGAGTTATTAATAAGGATTGTGTTAAAAAGATTCTAAACAAAGTTCTAATATATTATTTATATATCTATGTAAAAGTACATATATGCTAAAGTAAATGTATAATATGAATATTATTTAAGTAGATCGTTTATTATTAAGTAAGTCCTCTATACTATTGTCTTCTTTCCTTAAATAAATAAAGTTAATGAGGAAATTAAAGAATCTCTATTATGGGTCTAATT
>CAZITZ010000043.1:7923-10035 GCA_964542295.1 uncultured Desulfurococcaceae archaeon | reverse complement strand
ATGTTTAGAGCCGATTTATTCAGTAACTCAATACCCTATGTTCTAAGGAACTTATTTATTACCGCTATAGCTGTAATCACTGTAACAGCAATATGTTATTTCGTCTTTCCACTCTTCCTTCAAGCAACATATACTCTCGCTATATTATACTTCGTTGTTGGTTGCGGAATGATTGTTATCTACAAGGTCCTAACTACGTTTCTTAATCTAATAGATGAAGTATATTATTTACTTGGATATAGGCTTTATAGGGCTATGAAGATCTTGAGGATAAGTGCTATCGGCATAGTTATGGTTAAGGCAATAAATGTAACACTTTTAGTTCTACAAGAGTATATATGGAGGGAAGTAGTATATTATGGATTTGATCTTCATCTATTCATGCAGTATTTAGAAATTAATATGATTTGGCGTATAATGTATTCAATTACGGCCTTGTCTTGGTCAATATTTCTTGTCTCATATGCATATGTAATGTTTGATATTGGGAAGAGAATTGGTTTAATAAGCTTTAAGATATTTGCATGGATGAAGATCATTACAGCTGTATTATCAATATCTTTTTGGAACATTTTAGCTCCAGAGATCTTTGAGGTATGGGTTTTCTTTGAAATACTCTCCTATTTCATGCTATACATAACCCTTGGATCCGTGAAAGACAAGATTTATGAGAAGATAATGGGTCTCCTTAAAGAACCGGAGAGGGTTAAAGATCGCTTATTAGAAGAACTCATCTTCTAATAATATTAAGATTCTTGAGGAATTATAATTAAAAAACGAGGATAAGATGTATTATCTTAATTACTCAGCTGGTTCTACATGTATTATTTGTACAGGGCATGCAGCAGCTGCTTGCTCAACACAGTCCTTCAGATCCTCTGATACTACTCCCTCAGCAATATTACTGGGATCAGTACGCCATTGCTCTACAATCTGAGCCTTATTATCTTCAGGGCTCATTTCGAAAACATCTGGACATAGGCTAACACATACCATGTCAGATATACAGTTATCCCTAGGGTCTATCCTAACCTTGTACTTGGCCATAATGTTTCACCGTGTATTTAATCCCTTGAGAGGAAACTATATATTTTACTCAAGGAAACCAATTAGTTATTAAATCAACTAATGAAATATTCTCCCATTGAGAACTGGTTCATACTATCTGAGCTCATTCCTAAATCTAACCATCATATCCGGATAATCAGATGCTATGGCGTCAACTCCTCGATTAATCATTTGCTTAGCAGTCTCAAGATCATTTATAGTCCATACAACTACCTTAAACCCAAGTTTATGGGCAACAGCATTAGCCTTTGAAGAAGCTATACGATAGTATGGAAGAACTATTTTAGCGCCAAGTCTTTTAGCCTCAAATATCCTACCCGGAGGCTTAAAATATATCAAACCCGTTACAATCCTTGGTTCAGCACTTTTAACAGTCGATAAAACCTCGTCATAAAAACTAATGAGCGCAACTCTACTAATTAAACCATACGTCTTTACAAGATCAATAGCATCAACCGTTATATCGGGTTCTTTAATCTCTATAAATAAATTAGCTTTATCACCTATAATCCTTAAAGCATCTTCTAGAGTAGCTATTTCTTCTCCACCAATCCTTATATTCTCCTTAATCCATCTATACTCTAGATCACGGGCTTTCAATGGGATCCCAACTAATCTTTCAAAACTCTCATCATGAAGAAGGATTAAGACATTGTCTTTAGTCGCCCTCACATCTATTTCTATAACATCAGCTCCAGAATCAACTGCAAATTTAAGGCTTGAAATAGTATTTTCAGGCTTAACTCCAGCTGCTCCTCTATGTCCAACAACTGAAAATGGTCTTCTACTTAAAGCTTCAAGTATAGAAGTCATTTCCTACCCACTTCAACATCTATATATTTTTATTTAATAGAAAATAAACTTGTAGCCTAAGACATAGACAATTAGCCTTTACTCAAATAATTCATTTTCAATGAATAGTATATATCAGCTGCCTTGACAATAAAACCACATCTAGGACACTTAAACATAGTTCCCTCTAATGGCATCTCTAGCTTCTTTCCACAATTAGGACATCTAATCATATCGATCTCTAGATTATTC
>CAZITZ010000043.1:0-7823 GCA_964542295.1 uncultured Desulfurococcaceae archaeon | reverse complement strand
AGATCTATGATGTATTGGGTGATGCCATAATAGCTCTATTAATCTCATATAGCCATAAATCGATAATGCAGTACCTATTATAACCATTAATGCATATGCATATCCTCCTACATCTATAAAGGCTTGGAATAAAAGTAGTTTGCTAAAGAAGCCTCCAAATGGCGGTACTCCTATTAAATGAAATATGCTTACAATAAGTATAGCCATAGTTATTGGATGGTTCCTACCAAGTCCTTCTAACGCATATATGTTTCTTGTCCTATACTTTCTGACTATGACACCTAGGCTAAGGAAGGCAAGCATTTTACCTATTGAGTGATTAAATAGATGCAGTAGCGAAGCTGATATTCCAAGTGAAGTACCTATACCTATCCCCATATAGACAAAGCCTATATTTAGAATTGTACTATAAGCTAGTATTCTCTTTACATCATCTTCAATAGCCATTTTAAAGGAGCCATAGACTATGTTTATTATGCCAAGTAAGATCACTATATTCAGTAAATACTCTAATGAACCAATGTAGGGTGAGCCATAGAATATTGTATAGAATAGTCTTATAACTATATATACTCCTGCATTAACCGTTAAACCAGATAATATAGCAGATGCAGGTGATGGAGCCTCTGAATGTGCATCGGGAAGCCAGAAATGATTAGGATAGAGAGCAGATATTAAGAAAGCAGTCCATAAACCAATAACTAGTATAGGGATTAAATAAACTGGTTCTGCCAAAAGTAGAGTATCAAAGGATAATAATTCAACACCTTTTATCTTGACTAAGAGTTCAGCCATAAATAAAGTACCTGTTGTAGCATATAATACTACTATTGCTAGAAGAAATAACCCTGTATATAGAGCTCCGGCAAAAGCATATCTAGCCGAAGCCAATAATGATCTCAGTCTATGATGGTAGAATAGTATGAGAGAATAAGCAGTTAATCCAGCTAACTCAATAAATACATATAGATTAAATATATCGCTAGTTAGAAAGACACCTAATAATCCAGCTTCATGCATCAAGGCTACTATATAGAAATATACATAGTTCGCCATATGCCTAGTATACCATATTGCATATATTGATACTATTAAATATACTACTGTAGCTGTAAGAACCATTATCGTAGAAAGCTTATCTGTAACCAAACATATTCCGATCGGAGGAAACCATCCTCCCAAACAATATACTCCATATAAGCCTTGAATAAATACTCTATAAAATACTATTAAACCCATACAAAGAGAGACAATTGTGGAAACAACATATAAAGTATTAAATAGGAGCCTATTGTTAACAACGATCCTTAATAATGATATCAATACCCCCGTAATCACTGGTACAAGCGGTAATAACCCAATTATATAGCTAGTAAAGATCTCCAAGCTCTACTCCTCCATAACCTCTACTTCAGGCTCAACTGTTTCAACAATCTCGGACTTCAATAGATAATGTAGATTAAGAGAACCACTTACTTCATAGATTCTTAAGGCTGTTATACTGAGAAATACAGTAAATGCTAAGCCTATAACTATAGCTGTTAATACAATAGCTTGGGGTAATGGATCAACGCTATAACTTAGTAATAATTCCCTATTTCCAGCATTAAATGGAAGAATATGAATAGGGGCAATAGATCCCGGACCCAAATAGCCATGTAAGATTATTAGAACACATATTGAGTCATTAAATATGGTTAATGAGATTATCTTTTTTATAATATTCGGCTTAAACACAATCCCATAAATACCAATAAATGTATTTGTAATAAGCGATACAATCAATATATTTAGCAAAAGATCGTTCATGATATTCTCTCCCTATAACCTCCTATAATAATGATCAATAGTAATAGTGTAAAACCACTAAATATAGCTAGATACTCAAATACATTATATATTAATGGAACTAATGAAACACTGCCACCATATATATTTATAAGAGCTCCAAAATCACATTCTGGCTTACTATATATTTGAAATAAGTATCCATAGCAACCACCCATTATAATATTGAGCAAAGGCAATATAGCAAGAAATGAAATGCATAGTATAGCGATCGACCTAATAAACAGTAATAGATTATGATTTAATTTGCTAACTAAATAACTTGAGGAATGAACATATATGATTACATATATGGATAATGCAGCTAATGCACCTCCTTGGAATCCTCCTCCCGGAGATACAATGCTCTTTACAGCAATAGCAATAGATATACCGAAAGCCATGGGAAGAATTAGCTTAGAAATCCTCATAAGTATAGGAGATAATTTTTCTCTATCCCATTTAGCCTCAATAAGATACTCATGATATATAGCCAGCGCCGATATTAAGGCTGTAAAGAATACTATTGTCTCAAAATATGTATCTAAAGCACGAAAATCCCATACTATAGAGTTTACTATAGCTGGAATAAATGAAGTATATAGATCATTCTCCGGATCATAAGACCTAATGATATATAGTCTTCTAAGAGATCTCTCGCCTGCAGTCATTGGTAGCAATGGAGCGCCATAGTTTAAGGTATAGAATACTGATACAATGACAATAATTACTAATATTGTGATCCCAGTTATTATCCTTTTTACATCCATAGATCCTCACAGTGAAAATTTGGTCAAATACTACAAAGTAGATAGTATTACTAGTAATATTATGAGTATAACAATTGATAAAAATATTGTAGCTACATAATTCTCTTCAAACGAATTAATCAGTATTGAAACTCTATCCTTAACTCCATGAAAGCCTCTAGGAACATGTCTTCCGAATAATTGATCGGTTAGGCTATGGATAAAATGACTTACTGTTTCAATATGTTCCCATATAAGAAAACTAATGAATGATATAAGTGGTATTAGAAAAAGAGAGATAGCAACTATGGCAATCTCTTCGACATAACCAATTATTGTTAATGGACTCATTGTCTTTACTAGTATTAATAGTGGATATACATCAAGATAGGATATTATGTTTTCAATAGAACTGATACTGGTAGCGAATGAACTAAATAGTGGATAAAGGATCCTTGGATAGATACTGATTATGATTGCTGGGATGGATAATAATGTCATTCCAAATAACATCTTAGAGGGGGGATCAGATAATTTATGGGCAACTATTCCATGGAGCTTCATATACTCGGTTTTAAAATGGAATGCCCTAAACAATAATTTAAACATGTATGATGCAGATATTAATGACACGAGGCCAGCTATAGATAAGTCTGTTATAAATGTAAGACTTGTTTTTAGTAGTGCTATATGTACTAATGTTTTTGCTATGAAGCCTATTGACGGAGGTAATCCAACAAGTATTAATATAGATATTATTGTTAAGATATAGGTTCTAAACATGTATTTCTTAAGCATACCCATTTTAAACAGATCTCTAGTCCTAATAATAGATTCAATTGAACCGGATATGAGGAAAAGAAGAGACTTACCAAAGATGTAATTCATTGTCAAAAGTACTATTGCAGGAAATACTATGGATCCTGCAAGTACGTATGCGCTACTATGACTATATATTAGATGCAATGAAATAGCTATTGTAAATACTACGTATCCATTATTTGATATAGTACTATAGGCTATCAATCTCTTAATGTCTCGCTGTGCAAGAGCAATTATTCCGCCATAGAACATGCTTGCAAGACCCATTAGGAGGAGAATATACTCTACTTCAATAGGAACCTTTAGAACATATGTAGAGAATAGTATTAATCCATAAATACCAGTCTTAGTTAATAGGCCACTTAAAACAGCAGATATTGGAGCTAAAGCCTCACTATGAACCCTTGGAAGCCATGCATGGAAAGGGAAAAGACCAGCTTTTATCGAAAAACCTATGGCCATGAATATTGAAGATATCAGCATTAACTCTTGATCAATTAATCCATGGACAGGAATAATGTCTAGCGTATGTAAGCTCCTATAGATAGCCATGGAAGCCAATGCAATAAATGCACTAGCAGTAATACCAACAATTACATATAGTTGCCCCATAGAACGAGCTCTCCTACTATGTCTCTCATGTGCAACAAGTAATGCAGTAAATAGTGTAGCTATATCTATTGATATGATCATGTATATGAGGTTACTTGATGTAAAGAATATAATTAGAGAGAGAAATAAAATTGATAGATAAAACCAATAATGTTCCTCCTTACCATGTATCTGCTTCATAAAGAAATATGAACCACTATATAATGTCACAGATATCCCAACTATGGAAAGGGCAAAGAGAAATAATGTATTAAGCATACCAGTTAGGAATATTGCCTCAGAATCAAGGAACGGCAATACAGGGATAGAGGCTGTTTCGATCCAATCCACTTTTAACACAAATATTGAATGGATAGAGAATATTGATAGAACCATCATTGAAGCTATTATTAAGTATTGAGACAATTTAGTCTTATTTACAATGGATACTATGGCTGAAGCTAATAGTATATAAATAGATAAGACCAATAATTCATAAAACATATATTCATCAGCCATTTTATTGTTCTATACTAGTGGAATCTAAGTATTTTGTCGAATTCTCTCAACATATCAGTATCTATTTCCCTCTACCAAGGATTTATCTTTGTCGAATCCCTATAAATACTAAGTAGATATTTTGAAAAGGTGAAGGTTTTGGATAAAGAATTAAATGATATAGAAAAGTATCTTAAAGCATTAGCACATAAGGTTCGAAGAAATATTATTAGGGCATTAGCTGAGAGAGGTAATCTAAGCTATACTGAACTTATGAGAATAACTGGTGTAATGGATAGTGGTACATTTGCATTCCATATAAAAATGTTACAGGGACTTATCGAGAAGGATCCTGCTACTGGAGACTATAGATTAACAGAGGAGGGATGGCGTGCATATCAAGCACTTAAGATAATGGCGAGTAGGGAAAAGATTGAAATTGAAAAGCCTATGGAGAAAGAGCAGGCTAAAGAGAAAACTATTGTAAAACTAGGTGAATTGCCCCAGCTAAGATTTACGTATAAATTAGCTGAAAAACTACGTAGAGAAGGTAAAAAAGCCCTAATTAGAGATGTAGCTACATTAATAATTGATGACATGCCTGAAAATCTGCTAGACTCTGTTCTAGAAGGAATATATGATGTTGATACAGTTATTGTTCCAAACCATCTTCAACACATCGTCGTACTTAAATCTAAAGATATAGGTTATATCGGTGAATCGGAGCCTATAGGACATACACTTTCAGAATCCATCGCTAACATAGTTAAAACAGCTATAACAAGTGCTATGAAGGGTTTAGCCAAGACTACTATTAAACCATTCTCCTTCATGGGTAAGAAAATACCTGTTGATATAGTTCTTGATGAAAAGCCTGAGAGGCCAGATATTGATTTAGTAATAGATACTAGTTCTATAAGGATAGAGGAAACCAAGGATAAAATCTCTTTTAAGGGAGAATATGCTGAAGGAGGTACTGCTAGCCTTAAGGTTAGTGATAATAAATTAATTGGAGTATTTGATACTGCAAATGGAATACTCAAATTACCAGGTGAAAACAACTCCATTGATCTTAGAATCGATACTTCAAGTGCTAATGGAGTTATACATGCAACTAATAATGTTAAAGCTATTATTGACACTAGTAAAATAGACCTTGAAATAATTGGCTTAATGAATACCAATAGCTTCTTTAACATAGATACATCAAATGGCTCGTTAAAGATACATTATAGAAAATTTACTGGTGATGCTAGATTAGAATTCAATGTAGATACTTCATCCATTACTATCGAGGTACATATTCCTAAGGACATTGCTGTAGAAGCATCAATTATAGGAGATTATGGAACTATAGAGGTTAATGGGTTTAAAGGAAAATCTTATAGAGATCCCGATTACTCTAGTGCTATAGCAAGGTTATCTATTACAGTATCGGCAGAGACAAGCAAGGTCCGTGTAATTATTCATAAAGAGGAGATGTAAGTAATTATTTATAAAAAATATTTTAGCATGTAAGTCTTCCACCATTAATGCCGAGTACTTGTCCTGTAATGAACCTAGATGCAGGAGTGGCAAGGAAATAAACTGTTTCTGCAATATCTTCAGGCTTTGCAATGTCTCTTAATGGATGTAATGCCCTTATCCTCTCTCTTTTCTCAGGAGTATCAATGTACTCTCTTACTGCATCAGTTTCTACAAAGCTTGGAGCTACAGCATTAACTCTTATTTTAGGAGCAAGCTCTACAGCTAATCTCCTAGTAAATCCTATAACACCAGCCTTACTAGCTGCATAAGCTGTTGATGCAACAATATTTCCTGTTTGACCAGCAATACTTGACAAATTAATTATAGAAGCCCATGGAGCCTTCCTAAGCAATGGCATAAAGATCTTGGTAACAAGAAATACTCCAGTTAAATTAATATCAATAACTCTCTTCCAATCATTAAGGCTTGTTTCTTCAATACTTCCAAAATGAAGTATACCAGCATTATTAACAAGTACATTGAGATACGGTATTTTCTCAGCCACAACACTATAGACTTTAGAAATACTTTTTTCACAGGAAACATCCATTTGAAGATAAAAACCATCTCCTCCAATATCTTTTACCATCTTAAGCGTCTCCTTAGCAGCATCTTCATTCCTATAATAGGTAAAGACAGTATAGTAATCATCTCTAGCAAATCTTAATACAATAGCCCTACCAATACCACGATCTCCACCAGTAACGAGAACATATCCTTTAACCATGCTATATACACCAAGATAATGATTTATAGATTATGTAAAATAACCTTAATTCCAGTTAAAGAGAAGAAAAATAAAAAGATATAAAGACTATAATTCAATACCATATTCGTTTCTAAGTACAGTCTTTAGCTCATCTTCTACAGGATTTATTAATGGGGCATCACCAGCGGTTTTTCTAATAATATCAGGATCTTTAAGGCCGTGGCCAGTCACCAAAACAACTATTGTTTCATCCTTATCGACTTTTCCATCCTCTAAAGCCTTGATCAAGCCCGCTAGACCTGCTGCACCACTGGGCTCAGCAAAAATCCCCTCTAGGCCTGCAAGCATTTTCATAGCTTTAACGATGAGGTCGTCTTCAACTGCTACTCCATAACCATTTGTTTTATATAATGCTCTCAAACCCGCATCTCCATCCCATGGGAAAGTATCTTCTAAACCAGTAGCTATTGTCTCCGGAGGCTTTTCCCAAGGCCTTATATTCAATGGATCCTGTCTCTCCATCCATGCTCTAACGAAAGGTGCATTCCCTGTTGATTGTACTGCTACAATTTTTGGATAGTCATTTACCCAGCCAACCATGTTAAAGTCTCGGAAACCATTATAGAAACCTGTTAACAACGATGCAGCACCCGTTGGTATAAACACTTGGCTCGGTATATTCCAGTTTAATTGTTCAATAACTTCAAAAGCTATTGTCTTAGGACCCTCGATCTGATATGGATTGAATGGCCCGAAACTAGGTGATGGATAGAAGCCATACTTTTCTGCAAGAAGCCTCATCATCCTAACAGTTGGATCCTCAGCCTCTGTCCACCTGACCTTAATTACTTTAGCACCATAGAATAGTAGCTGGGCTATCTTGCCATAAGCGGTGAAGTCCGGTACAAAAGCTATTACATCAATACCTGCTTTAGCTCCATAAGCAGCGAGTGCAGCTGCAGCATTGCCACTACTAGCAATAACAGCATGTTTAAATCCAAACTCTACAGCCATACTAACTGCTATACTCATACACCTATCCTTGAAACTACCAGTAGGCATTCTCGTCTCATCCTTTAAATAAAGATTCTTTAGACCTA
>CAZITZ010000042.1:3751-10443 GCA_964542295.1 uncultured Desulfurococcaceae archaeon | reverse complement strand
GTAATTAAAAACTATAGAGGCTAAAGTGTATCTATAAGCTGCAAAAGCTATGGGATTTAATTCCCTAAGACCTATTTTTATAAGTATATAAGATGTAGACTAAAGAAATGTGACCAGCAATTGTGCTAGATGGATACAGTTGGCGAAACAATGTGGTAGGCAAGTGATTACATGCATTAATTGAGGAATACTTTATTAATGTCGTTTTATGTCATTTACGAAATAATCTTCTCCTAATAGAGTTACAATTAAATTTGTGTAGACACAATCACTTAGTTTAATTAACCCTTTAATTTCATTTACTATTTAACTAAGTAGCTGGGGATAGGGCCATGGAACTTAACGATATAAAACATGTATTATTAGGATTGTTTGTGACAAGTTTAACCTCAGCGAATTACTTAGCTGCTAAAATAGTGGTTCTGGGCAATTTCAGCGGCATTTTCCTATTAGTACCTGCAGGTGTTATAGCCTATGCTGTGACATTCACTATTACTGATATTATAAGTGAGGTATATGGGAAAAAGCTGCATCAATAGTTGTATTTATTGGCTTTGTGACACAATTACTTATACCCATTTACTCATATATTGCAGTACTCATGCCTACTGCCTCCTTCCAACAGGAATATACTGAACTATTTAATAGAGTCTTTAGTGTTGCACCAAATATTGTTATAGCTAGCCTCATAGCTTACCTTATAAGCCAGAACCATGATATTTGGGCTTTTCATTGGTGGAGAAGACTAACGCAAGGAAGACATTTATGGTTAAGAAATAATGCTAGTACTATGGTGAGCCAGCTCATTGATACAACTATATTTATTACCATGGCATTCGGTGTATTGCCATCAATATTTGGTGGGGTCTTGGTTTCATGGGATCTAATACCATTCATGATCTTGGGACAGTATATTGTTAAAGTCATAATAGCTCTTCTTGATACACCATTTGTATATTTAGGTGTTATGACTATAAAAGGAGAGATAAAGATCCCATTTATAAGGTCTTTAAGAGGAGGAAATAATGCTGGGAACATTTAGCATTAATGATAAGCTTGGAAAAAGACTAGTAGTTATATTAAAGGGATTTCCTTGCTCTTGGGGAAGATGTAGTTTCTGTCCTTTTGCCATAGAACGATCATTCAATATGAGAGATGTAATCTTTACAAATAGACGTATTATTAATGAAGCCTTAAAAACATTAGAAAAAGAAGATCATAAAAGAATAGCTGTATTTAATGGTAGTAGCTTTCATGAACTACCATATGATACTATTGAGAGACTAAGAGAACTTGCAAAAAGACGTATCTTTGAAATAGAGTCTAGAAGTGAATACATAACTATAAGCTCGATAGAGGCATTATTAAGCTACTATGAACCAGAAAAACTCATTATAAGAATAGGGTTTGAAGTCTATGATGAAAAATACGGGAGAATCTATTGAATAAAGGCATGCCTAATACCGAGCTTCAAAGGATCTATAGATTAAGGAATGAAGTTAAAGAATTAGGGTTGCCTATAGAGTTTTGGGTTTATGTGCTTTTTGGAATTGAATATATTCCAGAGGAAAAAGTTATTGAAAGTATTAAGGTGTTTAAAAAGATGTTTGATGGTATAATAGCTATCAAGTACAAGAAGTATTTACCTAGTCATCCTAAAGAAGTACCTATATCGGAGTACCTAGCTAAATTCCTTGAAGAAAATACTGATTTAGTTGATTGGGGTGGTGAGCAATGGATCATAGAAAGAAGAGATTAGGTGAAATAGAAGTTGTATGGGATGGAAAGGAGCTCGATTGGGTCAATCCAGGTGAATGTAGAGAATATCTAAGAGGAGTTGGATTAAGATACTTGGTAAACAAATATTTTGAGGAGGGATTTAAGAAGCTTATTACCGATTATAGACCTAAGAGACAGTATATCGTGGGTCTAATTATTCCATGCAGTTACGGTAAACCATATAGTCAAAGTTATATTCATTATTTCATAAGGAAGGCTATAAGCGACTTCATAATTAAGGGCTATGTACACGAGATCATTGTTACGAATGCTGGCATTGTACCTCGAGAGCTAGATGAATATTGGCCTTATTGCTCATATGACTGGAACCCTAGATATGAAACAAAGAAAATAAAGGAGATATATACAAAAGTTCTGGCCAATAGATTAAAGGTCTACATAGAAAAATTCAGGGACTATTACCTAAGCTTTGCAGCTTACCTTAGATGGGATAGTGATAGCTGGCATGCTATAGAAATAGTCTCTAAAGAACTAGGGATAGATATACCCAATCTTGCACCAAAGACTGTGTCCATGGAAGAAGTAATAAATGTTAGTTTAAGAGGACTATATGAAGATCCTGATTTAGTATTAATAACGCAATCTTCTATAACAAAGTTAAGAAATCACTTATCAAAACTAGTAAGTATGTATCAAGACAAATTAAGCTAATACTTTTATTTACAGAAATAACGTCACTATGAAATCTAGAAATAATTGTTTTTAGAGAGCATAAACTATTATTTACCTCTAACAATTTCTGGAAGTTCACTAAATGCCTCTGGATCAATACTTTTCCTAGGTTCTTTGTACATGATCAGGTATCCAGAACCATGTATACCATGTTTAGTCATTTTAGCAACAATATCTACCTTATTATAGAATACCCATCCAATTGCAGCTACAGTGGCTATATTCCAGAATGTTGTCTCTAATTTAGCTATTTCCTTAAACCCAGGTATTATGTAGAAACCTCTCTTAAAGCTTCCTTTCATAATATCATAGCCTAGATGTATTGACGCAATTAGTCTATCATTAGTTTCCTTCTCTATAAGGAAATCCTTATACCCAACTCTGTATAGTATTCCATAGACTCTATCAGTTTCTTCAATAATGAGGACTCCATTATTAGCTACTAAGTATGATACTGAGCCAAATAACCTAACTAGAGACCATGGATTGAAGTGTGGCGCTGAATAACCCCATAATAATGCTACGTGGAATCCTTCCTTACGACTAGAAAGACACTTATGTAAAGTAGTTGCATCACATACTATCGTCTCAACATGTACCTTGTTAACTCCTTTAAGCCATTCATGAACTAGATCTAGATCCTTAGAACGGAGATCGGTGACAACTAGATTAATCTTCTTACCCATTCCAGATAATATGTTCGCCAATGCTGCACCAGCTATACCTGTGCCAGCTGCAATATCGATTACATTAATTTCCTCATTTCTAAGAATATCACTAAAGTAATCATGTGTATTTACTAAATATGAGAAAACCTCTTTTATACCATTAAATCTCTTAATAGCTTCAGGGTCTCCTGGTTTCATTGGCCATATATGTAATTCATATAATTTTTCTAATTCACTATCCATATAGATCCCTACTTCCTAACTAAGCTTTGGTATAATGGGTGGCTTATCTGCAAGGTGTATTAGCGGGATTGACATACCTGGTTTAGGCGACTTACTGAATTCCAGTCTTTCACCATCAGTTGATATTATTATGTAGTTTGAATCCTTTATCCTTGAAATTTCCTCCTCACTACATATATGATAATATAGTATCGGCAATCCATAGAACTTATAATAATCCCTAAAAAGGCCTAACATTCCAATAATCAGTTTATCTCCATCCCAGAACTTTATCAGGAATATAGACTGAGATGTAGGCCCGGCATAGGTCATGGCTAGTCTAACTAAATCATTAAGACTATTAACTTTTATAGTTAATACTTTTCTGATCTCTTCACTACTCATCAAGAACACACCTAGTGAGAATAATACTATGATATTCTCTAAGATAGAAAGAATATTAATTATTCTATACCTACTTGCATACCACTATTTCTCAAGATCTTTCTATAGATCTTCATAATATGTATGAGTTTATCAAGATCCCCTATAACCTTACTCTTTCTCCTAAAGAAATTCATAGGCAATAATATCAAATTAGGCTTAATACCATTATACTCATAGATCTTATTTCCTTCCTCATCATATATTATCGTTGGAGCCCCTCCACCAAGGTCTCCTCTAAATTCTATTATCGACCCCATTATTATTAATGGTAAGTTATTCTCTTCGATCCTTGACTTAGCAATATATGTTGCCATGGAGTACTTATAGTTAAAAGGATTCATAGGAGAAATCACTAAGTCCGAGCCCAAGATTTTGTAAATTCTGAGAAGTTCTGGATATAATATTTCATCATTTATAGCTATACCTATATTCAAGCTACGTGTATTAAATATACCTATATCCTTGCCGGGCACGATATTATATAGACTTTCAATATTTGATAGTATAAGTTTCCTATATTTACTTACTATTCTCCCTTCATGGTTAATTAGTAATCTAGATATATAGTAGTGGGCACCAGCTTTTTCAAGAAATCCGGGTACAATTATATTTAATCTTTCAGCCATTGCTATAGTAGATAGAGCACGTATTGATTGATCAGATACTTGTTCAAAAACTCTCTTGACATACCTCTTCCTAGATAAATTTGTAAATTCGAGTACGGGACCCGTGTTAAAGTATAATGGTAGTATAAGAACTTTTGCACGATGTAATCTAGCTATTCTAGCAACTTGCTTAGCTACATCAGTATTGTATTTGCGTGCAAAAAGCTTTATTTTCCCATGATAAAGTGCTAAATAATATTTCCTACCCCTTCCCTCACCTAGTAATGTGATCTCAAGATCATCTAACCGCATACTAGTTTTCTCCACGCACTACTGTCTATATTAATAACTTTAGTACGGAGTTCATCATAAATTCTCCCCAGAATAGATTGATAATCCTCCTTGCCTTCTTCCACGAGTCTCATTTTCTCCTCAAGCTCACGTGTAGTATCGACACTGACAACATCTCCATAGAATTTTGTTAGGAATTTATATACCTCCATGCCTCTTGGAGTAGGCATTAATGCCTTAACACGTCCTGTAACAGCTACATATTTCCTATCCAGAAGAGTCTGCACTATCTTAGCATATGTACTAGGCCTACCAATACCTTGTTCTTTCATCCACTTTATAACATCGTGGAATCTGGCCAAAGGCGGGTTTCTTGGCTCGGCCATAGTGATCATATACTTTCCGGATGCAATGGGTTTTTCAGATGTAATTATACGATATATTTCTAGAAATCCATCTCTAACAATACCTATGGGCCTATCGATCTCTGTCTCGAAGGAGTCTATTTTAACTCTAAGCTTTTGCTTCTTAACGATTGCTGAGATCATCTGACTAGCAATGAATCTGCGGAATATAAGCTCATAAATCATCATATGGGCTCTAGTTAAGGGCCTTACAGGTTGTATAACACCTTCTCTAATAAGCTCCCACAATCTATCGGGATCTATTGGTCTAGTAGGTCTAATAGCCTCGTGAGCGCCTCCTACGCCCCATGTACGTGGTTTGAACAATTCAACGTATCTGTCACCATATTTTTCCTGCAAATATTGTCTAGCAATAGCTATTCCTGTATCAGATACGCGTGTGCTATCAGTTCTATGATATGTTATGAAACCTAGTTCGAATAGTTCTTGAGCTATTTGCATAGTCTTGTGAGAAGGCATATTGTATCTAGCAGAGGCTTCTGCAAGTAGTGTATCTGTAGTGAATGGAGGCAATGGATTAACTTCCTCCACAATAACACCTATCTCTTCAACAAGAGCTTCTTTACCAAGTAAATCCCTAGCTCTTCTAATACCAAGTCTATCTAGGTACTCATAAGGCATTTCAATACGTAAAAGCCCATCACCGATCTCGATAATTATTCTATCAGGCTTCTTAGCTTTCTCATATCTCTCAATAATATAGCCTAGGACGGGCGTTTGTACACGACCAGCACTAAAGTTTCTATTAATAATATTACAACAGTCGATCTTCAAACCCTTCTTCTCAACAAGATACTTCATACAGTAATATGGCCATAGATCATACCATAGTTTCTGAGATAATGCGAAACCAAGCCAGCGATCCTCTACTCTACGTATAATCTGTGCCTCAACAAGCTTCATGTTAAAGTCTCTAGGATTACGTATAGCATTTAATATGGCTCTACGTGTTATCTCATGAAACTCTACTCTCTTGATCTCTCTAGTATAGGGCTCTAATAATACCTTTAGATCCCATCCTATCTTCTCGCCCTCAGTATCTGGATCTGTACCTATAAATACCAGGTCTACTTCACTAGCTAGTTCTTGAAGTGCACGGACAACATCTATTTTTCTAACGATATCTCTTGAGCCGCATCGTGGACACTTTTTATCTTCACTTGTAAATTGATGCCCACACTTATTACATCTCTTTATGTCTGTATATTCGGGTATAAACTTCCCTTCTACGAGATGTACTCCATAATTATATAGGCCGGTATCCACAACTAGATCGTATATGTGTCCAACACTAGCTATTATCGATAAAACATAGTCACCAGTAGTTACATCATAAGCCCTTATATTTTCACCAATAATACGGATACTTGGTTTGCCAAAGAAATTAGCTATTGTACGAGCCTTATTAGGTGATTCAACAATGAGTAATGCAGACTTAGATATCTCAAGTGCTTCTTCAACAACGATCTCTCCACTAATTATCTTCCTAACTCTCTCCCTATCACTATCTATTTCCTTAAGAAGCTTGTCAAGATCGATCTCATTTAGGTCTTTAAACTCGA
>CAZITZ010000042.1:0-3651 GCA_964542295.1 uncultured Desulfurococcaceae archaeon | reverse complement strand
CCAAGTTTCCTAATAAGTTCAAGTAAATAATTCTCTATATTTTCCTTGGGAATAATATATGTATCAACAATATTTCTAATAGCCTCACCGCGGCTGCCAGCTTCGAATCCTAATAACTCTCTAAATAATCTAGGATAGATGCCTCGAGGTTTTCCAGTAGCACTTGATACAACAAGTATAGTCTTAATTCTAGATCTGGCTTTCTCCACTATAGCTTCAAGTTTCTTAACTTCTTTTTCAATCTCTTTTCTACGCTCTTCATCAGTAGTTCTTGCAAGAGAGATTCTAAGTTTTATAAGTTGTAGCGCGGAATCTATTTCCTCTTCAGTAAAGCCCATAATTTGTAGTAATAGCCTTATACTCTTACCGCTTCTTAGAATGGCATCTACATCATCAACCATTATAAATGAGTACTTATGTTTTTTAAGAAGTTCAGTATATTTATGTATAAACATAGATGTTGTCAATAATATATCGAAGTCCCCATTACTAATCCTTTGTAAATATTCTTCTCTAATTTTCCTAGATATTCTTGAATGAAAAGCTATTATCTTAGGATTAACACCTGCTCTTTCACTAAGTTTTAATAATTTCTCATATGCCTGATTAAGTAATGGTGTTGTTGGAAATACAAGATATATCTTGCCCTTACCTTTTCTATAAAGATAAAGCGCCGTCACTAATCCAAACATCGTCTTACCCATACCTGTTGGAGCAATTATTGAGAAACTCTTACCCTTAAGTACACGGCGAGCCCATGTACGCTGTGCACTCCAGAATCTATATCCTCCTGTTGCATCACTAAAGAATGCCTCTAATTTCCTAACCTCATCTTCGATATAGAGTATTCTTTTTAAATGCTTGATCTCACGTACGTTACTTGCATAAGCCTTTAGTAGCTGATAGTAATCAGTTATATCTATCTTTGACACAATCTTCTCAAAATCCTTAGTGGGCAGACACTTCTCACAAGGCGCCTTATAGACTAGTCTGTAATCACTTATTTTGCCATAACAGTTAGGACATGAGTACCTATAGTAGCCTCTAAGCTTAAAATACTCCATCCTATTCATCCACTAATCTATGATTCCTTCATGTATATTCTAGAGAGATAAGAAGTGATATATAATGTTATTTCTAAAAAGTATCAAAAATATAGTAATAATGACTCTATAATATATTAACTAGATGTCTAACTATAATGGTTATTTCTATGTCTTAAACCTTACAACTCTATCTGGATACACTATAATACCTTTATCAGTTATTTCAAATGGATGTCTTCTCATACTGTGTTTAGTGCCTCTCATTTTCCATATAATTAGGCTTCGAATAAGTTCGCCATTGATCTCGTCGAGATCCAGCCTTACTATACCGTCTGCAGCGTGTTCAACTCCAGGACCACCGAATCCCCTCTCCGTAACGCTCACCTGTGATACTAGTATTGATGTAGTACCCATTCCGCTTAACACCTTCTTAAGTTGTAATACAATCGACCTAGCAACACTTGGTTTCGTTAAATATAATGTTGATACTGAGTCAACAACTACACGTTGTGCACCAGTATCCCTTATGGCTTCTCTAAGTACATCTATAAGAAGACCCACATCAGTCGGATCTCTGACCACATATCGCTCACGCTTAGCTGCTTCACCAATGCCTGCTGTAAAGGCATCGACTATGGCAAATAATCCCTCGTTCTCGTATTTCCTTACATCCCATCCAAACTGCTTCATATTAATCCTTACTTGGACGGGATGTTCTTCTAAAGTAACGAGTATTCCAGGCTCGCCTTTCTGTAATCCACTCCATAGATACTGTTGTCCGAATATTGATTTGCCTGTACCTGGACCACCAGATAATAATACTACATTTCTCTTAGGAATACCCCCATTGAGTATCTCATCAAATCCAGGTATTCCGGTCTTTATACGTTCAACCATGATTTAGACACCTCATGACCATGGTTCTATAGAATATAGTATGTATTATAGTCTATATATCTTTGGTATTTAATCTATATTCAATATATAATTATATTATATCCAAATAGCAGGTTTTATGAACATTATAAGTATTTATAAAAAGATAATGACCTGAGAGGTTAAACATTATTAGGCATTAAACAGTATAGCTGGAATAGAGAATAGATTATAGGTGATCATTATTGTCTAGAGATAATAAGGAGATAAAACTTACTGTAGCTGAAGCTAAGCAGAGAGATGTTGGCAGGAAGATTGTTAGGATCAGTCGTCGCGCAATGGCTAGACTAGGTGTTACTACTGGCGATTTTGTAGAGATTGAGGGGCCCCAGGGAACAACTATTGCACAAGTATGGCCCGCCTATCCCAATGATGAGGATAAAGACATTATACGTATTGATGGTCTCCTGCGAAGCAGTATCGGTGTTGGTGTTGGTGATGTTGTAACTATTAGAAAGGTTAGTCTTGAACCAGCTACAAAGATTATTCTAGCACCTATAGAACCAATTCGCTTCGGACCAGATTTTCCAGAATATGTTAAGCAGCTTTTATTGAGAAAGCCTGTATCAAGGGGAGAAGTTGTAGTTATACCGATCTTTGGTATGGCTTTAAAACTTGTAGTAGTAGCTACGCAGCCTAGTCAAAGAGTCTATGTAACCGAGGCTACTCATGTAGAGATCAGAGCTGAGCCTGTTAGAGAGGAAGTTCTAGAGAGACGACGCAGAATACCAAGAGTTACTTGGGAGGATATAGGTGATCTTGAGGAGGCTAAGCAGAAGATCCGTGAGATTGTTGAATGGCCTATGAAGCATCCAGAGTTATTTAAACATCTTGGCATTGAGCCTCCAAAGGGCATATTACTCCATGGTCCTCCGGGTACTGGTAAGACATTACTTGCTAAGGCATTGGCTAATGAGATAGGTGCTTACTTTATAGCAATCAATGGACCTGAGATCATGAGTAAGTATTATGGCGAAAGTGAGCAAAGACTTAGAGAGATCTTTAAAGAAGCTGAGGAGAACGCTCCAGCAATAATATTCATTGATGAAATAGATAGTATTGCTCCTCGAAGAGAAGAAGTTACTGGCGAAGTTGAGAAACGTGTTGTAGCACAGCTATTAACTCTAATGGATGGTTTGAAGGAGAGGGGAAGAGTAATAGTTATTGGTGCAACAAATAGGCCTGAAGCAGTTGATCCTGCTCTCCGTAGACCTGGCCGATTTGATCGTGAGATCGTTATTCCACCACCCGATAAAAGAGCACGTAGAGAGATCCTTGCAGTACATACACGTAATATGCCATTAGCAGAAGATGTCGACTTAGACAAGATTGCTGAAATGACGCATGGATATACAGGTGCCGATATAGCTGCACTTGTTAAGGAAGCTGCACTTGCTGCACTACGTAGATTCATTAGTGAGGAAAAAATAGATTTATCACAACCTATCCCAGCTGAGAAATTACGGCAGCTCAAAGTTACCATGAAGGATTTCATGGAGGCCATGAAACATGTACAACCATCATTAATTAGAGAGATCTATGTAGAGGTGCCAGAGGTCCATTGGAGCGACATTGGTGGACTAGAAGACGTTAAGCAACAGTTAAGAGAGGCTGTTGAATGGCCTATGAAGAGCCCAGAGATATTTGAGCAAATGGGCATTGAGCCTCC
>CAZITZ010000041.1:7043-10812 GCA_964542295.1 uncultured Desulfurococcaceae archaeon | reverse complement strand
GTCTTTGACTCATTTATAGTAGGAGCAAGTTCTGGATAGAATATTATTTCAGAAATTTCTATAAGGCCTCCATTTCTAGGAGCAGTACCTATTGTACCTATTTCTATATAGTCGATCCGAGGCCGTACAATCATATAATGATTATTTAATGGAAAGGTATCTCTATAGTCTTTAATTATGGATTCATTATCTTTCCATTTAAACCTTATAACTTCAAGCTCTTTAACATTAGATGGATCATGTAATTTTGCTATAAAAGTTGTTGTGAATCCCTTGGTTCCTGCTATGGGCTTGTATAGTTCAAAGGCTCTTACATGATAGAGTTCATAATAATTCATATAAACCCTAGGATCCTCTACTCTTTCAACTGTTAAATATGGATAGAGGATTGTTTTAGCAGTAGGCTTTAATCTTCCTAAAAGGCTATTTATTTTGAGTTTAGTATAGCCTATGAATGTACGGCTCCAAGGATTAGGTATGGGATGAGAGCCTAGCGATGACATTCGTATATATAAATGGATATAGTTGTCCTGTATAGCTATACTTGGATTAGCTACGATTCGAAGCGGTATATCTATTTCATTTATACTTTTTATAGAGATATCATTAGCAATTATATAGGCCATAGTATTAAATATATCGTCATCACCGAATGATCTAATGATCCTGGGCTTTGTTCTATATAGTTCCATGATCTTATGTCCTAGGAACAATTCTACTTCTTTACTTCTTCGAGAAAGTATATTTGTTAAGAAATTCCTATATTCATTACTTGAAATATTGTATGGGATTTTAAAGGAAACCTCCATTATTACACCCATATGGTTTATTTACTTGATCTATTTTGATAGTAAAGGGTTATATACTTTGTAATAAGTCTATAACAGTATGGCAAATACCTTAATATAATATTGCCTTAATAACTATAGATTAGAATAAATAGTTAGGGTGTTAGTATATGGCTTTTAAAGCTATTTATCCAGAGGCAAAGTACTTTAAGAATATTGTTGACTCACTTGCAAAACTTGTCGATGAAGTAGCTATACGAGTTAATGAAGATGGATTTCACCTTAAAGCTTTGGATCCTGCAAGAATAGCCTTAATAGAGGTATTCTTACCAGCTACAAGCTTTATAACTTATGAAATAGAAGGCGAAGAGACAATTGGTCTAAGTATGGCTAACTTATCGAAACTTTTGAAGAGGCTTAAGAAGGGAGATCAATTTGGGATCAGTGCAAGTGAAGACTATATAACATTGACGATACATGCAACGATTAATCGCATGTATAAGTTTAGGAATCTCGAAGTACAGATGCCTGAAATACCCGAGGCAGAGCTAGAGTTTGATGTTGAGGCCCAAGTATTAGCTGATACTGTTAGGCATGCTATCAAGGATGCTGAAGCCGTTGGTGATACGGTAGAGTTTGAAGCTAAAGATGATACGGCTCTATATATTAGAGGGCGTGGGACAACTCTTGCAGAGACAAGGATTACACGTGATATGCCAGCATTAATAGATCTTATAGTTAAGAATCCTGCGAAGTCTGCATACAGTATTGAATACCTGAAATATGTTTTGGCATTGACGCAGATAGCTGAGGCAACAATAATAAAATTCTCAAACGATGCACCAATATATTTGGAATTTGCCTTAACAGGCGAAGGCAGGGTTAAGTACCTACTTGCTCCTAAAGCATAACAATGATCTTTAATATAATAATCGTAAATATATTATAGAACTTCAAGTCTTTTCTAGATCCTTTTATATATCTTATATAATACATGTATATTCTATTAGAAATATAGTCATATACAAATATAGCTTGTACACGATATGGTTTAGATAGGCTTAACTATTTAGTAAAGTATTACATACTTAGAGAAGGTAATGCTATAGTGCTGGAGGGTTCATTTCCTATACAGATTATTGAAAGAACATGGAAACTTCAACATGAATTAGAGCTTATAGGAGAAGATAGTGTTGTACTCAATGATATAGCCACGGTATTCTATGGTATACCTAGAATAATTAATGAAATAAGAATTATTGTTAGCGGGAGTGATGTAAAAGGCATTGTCAATGCTTTAAGCTATGTACTTGGAGTCTATAGTTATAGTGATCAGTTAATCGAGATACTACGTAAGAAAGGCTCAGTAGCTATAAATCCTGTTATAATTCCAGTAGTCTATATAGTACTTGCTAGAAATGAGATTGAAAGCAAATGTATTCATAATAAGCTAACAATTGATATAATGGGGTATCGAGTTTCAATACCTAGTCTTGAAGAATATATATCGTATATGGTTTCTCTAGAGGCCCAGTATCCATATATTATAGATGCAATTGCCCTGGCTATTCTTCATTCTTCAAGAATAAATGTGGATAGACTAGTTGAGAACGGGATTGATAGAGAGATGCTATGTAAATTAACTAATAACATAGGCAAAGCAGCATCGATCTTCTATGAGCTCGGTAATCTGTTTAAGAAAGCTATAGATGTTTATTGCTAATGCATTTCCCAAGACATGTAAATAGATCTTGTGATTATATTTATAAAACCCATAAAATATACTCTTATGGGATATAATTATTTGGCAGAAATATAGGGGTGAGAAATATGACTGGATCATTATTTGAGAAACTAACGCCTATGAGTCCTGGACAAGAAGAGATGAAAAAGGCATTTCAGAACATGAATTATGAAGTCATAGGATTATTTGGGCCAACAGGTACTGGCAAGAGTTTATTTAGTACATTATATGGTATTGATGCCGTACTTACTGGCAAGTTCAAGAGATTCATAATATCTAGGCCTGTAGTTGATGTTGTAACAGGGAAAGAGCTCACAGCAGTTGATCTCGGGCAAATGTATTATGATATAGCCATTAATTATCTAAGAGATATCCTTGAAGGATTCATAGAGTGGAGTGAAGTTGAGAAGCTCATTAGAGAAGGCAAAATAGTTTTTGCAGATACCCATTATCTTAGAGGACGTACATTTGATAATGCAGTCATATTCTTAGACGATGCTCAAAGTATACCTCCTGAAAGCAGTATTGAAATTCTTATGAGAATAGGTAGAAATAGCAGGTTCATAGTAGCTGGTGATCCAGTGTTTCAAAAGTCTCAAGGTGTTGAAAGAGATGGTGCATCTATTGTACGAGAAGTATTGCTTGGCGAGGAAACCGCTAAAGTAGTTGATCTTGGCTTAAAGGACATTATTAGACCTGGTGCTAGGCGTGGCATACGCTTATTGATGGAGACGCGTATGAGAAACCGTAGACTCAGCGATACAGAGAAGAATATTATGGATATTGCTCGTGTACACGCGCCAGATGCAGATATTGTTACTGTTGTAGAGTTTATTGATGAGAAGAAGCAATTCCAGATAGAGGCTGAAGGAGTTCCAGATGCCTTAATCATTGTTAAGGAAGGCTATCTCGGTAGATTAATTGGTAGAGGCGGTGAACGTATAGAGTCTATGGAAGCAGATACAGGGCTACGATTACGTGGTATAGAGCTTACACTAGACTTTAAGCCGTTGATACGAGCTATTCATCCAGTAAACTGGATACATAGGCATATAGCTGATATAGACTTTGCTGGTCCTGACCTAGCTGTAAAGGTATACAGTGAGGCCTTTGGAGCATTCGTTGGGCAGAAAGGATTCCATGTAAAGTTCATAGATGCTGTATTAAGGAAATTAATGGGAGTTGGTGTAAGGGCCATTGAAGTACCTGAAGAGAGAAGAGTGTCTAGAAAACGTAG
>CAZITZ010000041.1:4752-6943 GCA_964542295.1 uncultured Desulfurococcaceae archaeon | reverse complement strand
TTGGTGTAAGGGCCATTGAAGTACCTGAAGAGAGAAGAGTGTCTAGAAAACGTAGAAGATAGCTTTATCATGTAAGAGAAAGAGACTAATAAATAAAAATTATTTTGTACAAGTTTTTGATTATCTTCTCATTCTAGTTATTATGTAAACTATTAATATTATCGCTAAGTTTACGACTAAGCCGTAGAATCCTTCATAGAATCCTAGACTCTTTAGACTATATAAAGCCTCTCCAATAGAGTTTAGTGGCGTTACCGATAATGCATTCTTTATGGTGTCCGCTGATTTTACCAGTGCTACAGTAGCCATACCCAATGACATTGATGTTACTGCTGTCTTTCTACCAATTGCATTAGGTCTAAACATTTTGATAATTAATGGTGGAAAGAACTGTACTATACCGGCATAGCCTACAAGTAGCAAAGATATAAGTACTTCTGGTGCAACAATGGCTAATGCGAAGGATATGACGGCTATTATTGTTGTAAAGAGTCTAGCGCTAAACACTAGCTCACGTTCACTTGCTTTTGGTTTAAAGATTCTTTGATAGGCATTACGAGAGAATAGGGCTCCTGTGACATGAAGTATAGCTGCAGCTGTCGAAATAGATGCTGCTAGAGCTCCTGCACCAACTAGGCCTACAAGCCATGGATGGTTATTAAATACTGTTCTAACTACAAGCATAAAGCTCATGTCAGCATATTTCTTCTCATATATCGGAACATTAAGTAATCCCTTTACATATAGTCCCACAGCTGTTAAACCAACTAAGATAGCAGGTATCTGGCTAATCTGGTATATGCCAACCATAACAACATTCTTTTTAATAGTATTAACATCTCTACCGCCAAAGATATTCTGGATCCTATTAGGCCATAGCCAAAAGGCTAAGGGGGCAGTAAATAACAGAGTAATTGCCCATGCATAATCCTGTGGTTTAAAGTATAGTGAAAACTTTGCTCCCGGAGGAGGATTAGCAGCATAAGCTGATACAGTATCAAATAATCCTTGGAATCCTCCGAAAGCTATTATTGGTACAATAATCCCGATACTCCAAATGGCTATGAGCATTATAGCTCCTTGCAATGCATTGATGAATATAACGCTTAAGAGACCGCCTACAATAGTGAATATAGCTATTAACAGGAATGCGATGGTCTTGGCAACAATGGGATCCACTAGTCCATACCCTGCAACTTCAATAATATAGCCTATGCCCTGTATTTGCAGTTGTACATAAGGTATACTCCATAATGCACCTGTTACTGCAATAAATGCTCCAAGTGCCTTACTAGAGTATAAATCCTCAAAGGCATCGGCTATAGTTAGCCATTCACGCTTCTTTGCACTACTCCACAGCTTAGGTACTATAATAAATCCTATGATGAAGGAGATCATACCATACAGCGTAATAGCCCAGACACGTACACCTAAGCGTGCGGCATAGCCGGGCAGACCAAGGAATGTGTACGCACTATATATGTTTGCTCCGACACTAAGCCATAATATGATCAATCCAATGCTTCTACCAGCCACAAACCAGGATTCCGCGCTCGCTAGTTTTTTCAATCTTCTCTTCGTCGTTAATGCTCCTACAAGGGCAGTGAATGCAAGCCATGTAAATATAACTACTAATGCAAGATACTCCACAGTTACTCACCTAATCTTTTATCAATGAAATATGCTATCACAAGCAATGTAAACGAAAACAGTACCCAGATAATCATGTAAACCCAGACTATAGGAAACCCACCTATATTACCGCCAACCTCATTTATGATGGGCAGGAATATTATTGGGAAATAATTTAGTCCAAGAATTAATATGAATGCTGCTGTTTTTTTCGAACTTTTTTCCTTCAACTGATATCACCACTCTATAATGGAGAGTAGGTGTCATAAATAATCTTTATTCTTTAAAATAATCAATGATTTCCATTAAATATTAATGGTAAGTATCTAGCTTTACAACCTATAACTATAAATTCACGATGTAAGTTCTGTATTCTTTCAGAAGAACCTGATAATACTAAGACTTCTATACATTTCTCATCAACATGTAGGTGTGTATACGACGCTATTACATCTCTATATTTCTCTATGATTTTAAAGAACTTCCTATAACTATTCTCTCCTATATGTGAAAATATTACTAGTACACCCATGCATTTATGGGGGGTAAGATAATGTAG
>CAZITZ010000041.1:0-4652 GCA_964542295.1 uncultured Desulfurococcaceae archaeon | reverse complement strand
GTTGTACCAGCTGGTGATAGATTAAATAATATTGCTACATACAATCCTGCCATTGAGGCTATTATACTTGAGAAAATGCTTATGAAAAATGCTTGTCTAGAGCTTATAGCTACTGATGAAGCTATGGCAGCAGGCAATAATATGAGTACGTGTTCTAATACAAATCCAACTATCTTAAGTAATCCGACAGTTGTTAATGCAAGTAGAGTAAATATGAGTAAATTATAGATGCTTGTCTTTAAACCTGTTAATCTAGCTGAATCAAGATCTATCCCCATAAACACATTTTCTCTATATGTTAATAAGACACATAATATGGAGAATAAACCTATACCAATAGCATACAATACATCATTCCATCTAGTAAGCAATGGATCGCCTATAATTATGGCAGTAATATCTGTTTCTAAAGGATAACTAGTAAGTACATAGTATATCGCTAATACACTAGTCGACGCTGTTAATGCTACAAACGTAGCCGTCGCAGTATCTGGATCAGCTCCTCGATGAATACTATATCCCACGCCATAGATAAGTAGAATACTAGATATAATTGCCCATCCATACTCATCTAATAAGCCGAGTTCCCTAGCTAAAGGAATAGATAATACAACAGCTAGTAATGCAGAATGGGGAGAAGCACTTGCTAGGAAATATAGTCTTCTAGCAGACACAATACTACTCAAGCTACCATAGGCAAGAGCAGCTGATAACATTACAAGAACCCATCTTGGCTCAAGAGTTAATAGCATAGAACCTATTAGTAATATAACTAATAATGTTAAGACTAATTCAAATCTATACAATTTCCTCTCTCCTCCTTAGAACTATGTATACTAAAAGTGTAGTTATTGACGCAATAACCATTCCCCCTACAACGAGATATTCGTATCCTCTTAAGCCATTGTGTACAACAATACATGAACCCTTATATAGCCTCTCATAATATTTAACAGGATCAGTTATTTGAGAAGCAATATTACTAAGTTTTTCTATAATTGTTGCATTAGACAATGGCGATGGCACATATAGAATTGGTACATTATATTCATTTGCCATATCGATAAGCTGTTGTGAAGAAGAGTCAATAGCTGGCTCAGTAATGATAGCTAGATTAATACGTCCTTTAACCATTTCATTCCTAATAACATTAAGATCGCTTGGCGTTGCTGGTACGCCGGGCTCTTTAATAATTAAATATCTAACTCTAATTCCAAGCCATGATACAGCATATTGAGTAAGAGGCTTATCAGCAACGGCTTCCAAATATATTCTTGGAGCCGAAGCTAGTAAGTAAGAGATCTTAGATATAATAGATAATCTATTGGCATTATATGTATTAGCATGGCTAGGCCTTAGTTTTTGTATGGTTTCAGTAATGTTATTTATAAAGGTTATATAGTTTATAGGATCGTATATTGGCATATGAAGATTGGGTAGGCCTGTAGCAGGATTATTTAGGATCTTTATACCATTTATCCTCGGTATCTCTATGAGAATAGCCTTTATTTCTCCATTATTAACTAATTCTCTAATTCTATTTTCAAAAGGAGTATGGCCTGTTGAAATAATTATGTCTGCTTTATGCAAAATCTCTATATCACTAATAGTTAACTGGTATTCATGGGGATCTATTCCCGGAGGAACTATAGATATCACATGGTCATCATGGGATATGAGTTGCTCTATATCATTGGTTAATGATGGAAACGTTACAATTATTAATAAGCCTTTATTAACCATATGGACTCCATGAACAGGTATAGTAAGCCCTAATGTACTTACCAATAGGATTGCCATAAATATTATTGATAGAGTTCTAATCATGGCTCCCGGCCGATACACTTATATGTGCACAATTACTTATAAATTTATCTTGAAGTGTGCACAAGGTGTGGAATATGTTAAGGAAGACAATAACTTTATCGATCGAGAAATTGACAGTCGGCTACAATGGTTTTCCAGTGATTAAGGATATTGGTTTTAGTATAACCGGTCCTGCACTTGTCCAGATTTTAGGGCCTAATGGCGCTGGTAAGACTACTTTATTAAAGGCTATTCTTGGTATATTGAAGCCATTTAGTGGCAGAGTCTTAGTTGATCATATTGATGTAACTGGTAAGCCTGAAAAAGCTGGTAAGTATTTCGGATACGTGCCACAACTATTTACATCATCAACTACAATGTATCCTATAACAGCATGGGAGTTAATAGAGAATACATACATGTTGTATAGGAAGAAATGGCCCCGTTTATTTCCTGAAAGACTAGCTAAGAGAAGAGTAGCCGAGATTTTAAAAGCTGTTGGTCTCCCTAGAAATGTCTGGAATAAGACATTTTGGAGATTATCTGGAGGACAGAGACAAAGAGTATTAATTGCTAAGGCACTTGTTCACGACCCACCTATACTATTGATGGATGAGCCTTTATCAGCAGTCGATCCTGCAGGTAAGGTAGAGATTGCAAAGTTAATTGGTTGTTTAAAAGCTTCAAAACTTGTTCTCGTCACAAGTCATGATCCCATGTTGCTTCTAGACTATACAGACTATATTATATTAATTAATAGGGAAAAGTTTAGAGTAGGAAGACCTGATCAAATACTAGTTACAGATATTGTTGAAGAATTTTATGGTAAAGCTGTTAAGCATGTTCGAGACCATCTTCACATATGTGACTATCATGCTTAGAAGAATTCTGTAATAGATCTTGTACGATCGGCTATTTTAACGAGATCGCTTATCCTAAGTCCCTTCTCAATATTTTCAAGGGAGACCCTATAGTTTCCTCCCCTAGTTTCCTCGACTTTATCGATCGGTATAAATCTCCAGCCACGGCCATCCATGATCTTTACGGCTATATATCCCTGGCCACCACTACGTCTAATGAACTCCATAAGCTTCATAAATTGTTTCCTATCAATATAGATTATTCCAGGTTTTTCTCTTGTTTTAACTTCAAATACAAATATCATCCCCTTTTTTAATGCAATAAGATCAGGATATGCTAGTTTCCTTGTCTTTGCACCACTTGCGGGAGCTCGTAGAACAGCAAAGCCCTTCTTCCATAGGAGTCTTGCTAGTTCTCTTTCTCTACTAAATCCTTTACTTCTTCTACTCAAGATGCTCCCTCCATAGAGATCTAATGTATGGGATAGATTAATTACTTAGCATTTTTAATTACTATAATAAAGAATTGGATATGGTGTGTTATATATGGTTTTTACTAGTATCTTAACTAAATTATTAATTGTATTTCTATTGTTAATGGATATCATGGAGTTTCTGCCGGCAATAATAATCATTGTTATTATACTGCTTATATTCTTGGCAATGAGTGTGAAAATTGTAAGAGAATATGAGAGAGCAGTAATATTTCGTCTAGGTAGATTATTGGGTGCAAAAGGCCCTGGTTTATTCCTTATAATCCCATTTGTCGATAACTTTATAAAGATCGATCTAAGAATAACAACGGTTGATGTACCTGAACAACAAGTTATTACTAAAGATAATGTTACTGTCGGTGTTGACGCTGTAGTCTATTACCGTGTCTTTGACCCAATACTAGCAGTTACTCGAGTGGAAAATTATCACTATGCTGTAATGATGATGGCTCAGACAACGCTAAGAGATATTGTTGGACAAGTAGAATTAGATGATCTATTGACTAGGAGGGAAGAGCTTAATAAAAAGCTACAGAAGATCCTTGATGAAGTAACCGATCCATGGGGTATAAAGGTTACAGCTGTAACTCTAAAACAAGTTAGATTGCCAGAGACAATGCTTCGTGCAATGGCTAAACAGGCGGAGGCTGAGAGATGGAGGCGTAGCCGTATTATTGAGGCAGAAGGTGAGAGACAAGCTGCCAAGATCATGGCTGAGGCAGCTATGTTTTATGAGCAACATCCAGTTGCATTAAGGCTTCGTGAGCTCCAGACACTTATTGAAATTGCTCGTGAGAAGAATATGATTGTTATTTCACCTACGAGTATGGGTACTGAAGTAGGCCTTATAACAGCGCTTACTAAAGCTACTGAAAAGGGATCTAAGAAAGAGTAATTGTTTAAATGGTTAGGAATTATAGGGGAAATAGTAATTCATAGATAACGGTGGAGGACCGAATTTGATTAAAGCAGTACATGCATTGCTCCTAATAGCATTGGTGTTGTTAGGAATAGTAGGTAGTGTCGGTGCTAGAGAAACTTCAAACCATGTTGTTGTTATAGAGATAAGGGGAAGTATAGATTATGGTATTGTAGAGCTTGTGAAAGAGGGTATTGAGAGAGCAGAAGCTGTTAATGGTATACTTGTAATGATACTTGATACTCCGGGGGGATTAGTTGATGCTGCCCAAGACATTATATCATTGATAAGAACTAGTGAAGTACCAGTCATAGGCTATGTGTATCCACCTGGTAAGGGAGCTTGGAGTGCTGGTACATTCATATTATTGGCAACACATATAGCTGCTATGGCTCCTGGCACGGTTATAGGTTCTATGCAGCCTATTCTATATAATCCTATGACGGGAGGATACGAGTTTGTCAATGAATCTAAGCTATTGAATCCTATAATTGAGCAAGCTACTACATTAGCACGGGATCGCGGGCGTAATATTTCTATAGCTAGAAGATTTGTTACTGAAAACCTTAATCT
>CAZITZ010000040.1:0-10955 GCA_964542295.1 uncultured Desulfurococcaceae archaeon | reverse complement strand
AAGTATAAGTATCCAATATCTCTTGGATTAAAGCCCATTGCATAAGCTACTGTTACATCAAGATTTACTGGATTAGTTGAGGCAAATACTACACCCCATTTCTTTGGCTCACCACTTACTGGTCCATTACCCTCCATACCAACTACTCCATCTACTATACCTAGATCAGGCATTAGATCTTTAGCGAGTAATGCAATATTATGGTTTATTGTATAGTATCCACGATGCATTCTTGGCTTATATCCTCTCCTTATAGCACCCATAACCATATTCTTAATTGATAACGTTACTACTACTGTATCATGAGTCTTAGCTCTACAAGGAGATATCTTTACAAAGCTCTTATCTAGAATCAACTTAGAAACATAGACAGTAAATTCTTCTCTCTGTTCATCTACTAACCTATACTCTACCTCGCCATAATCATCTAGGTCCCCAAATTCTATCTCTGGATACTTCTTCTTAAGATCATAATAGCCATAGTTTCTAAATCCTTCCTCAGCTCTAGCAACAGCTGGAGACTCGGCAATCAATACTTCAGATACATTATAGTTCTCAAATAAATAATCAAGAATAGCCTCAACAGTTTCCTTTGGAGTAGCTGATAAATATATTGTTGTAGATACGAAGTTAGGCTTTATCAAAAACTTCCTCCTACCACCAATAGCTTCTCTAAACTCACTATCAATAAGCTTCAATGCTCGTAAAACCCCATCATAATGATCATTTGATCTCACTATAGCAACTGTAGCTCTAGACATATTTAATACAACCCATATCAATTACCTTTCTACTAATATAAAGACTAAAATATCCCTACTACATATATTGTATAAAGAACGTAATAGCTTTAACCCGTTCTTTACATATTATCATTTCTTTCACTTAATATAATCCATAAATTTAATATTTATGAAATCTTAATGTATCTTAAATCATATATTGTATCAAAGTATCTAATTAAATTATGATTCCTTAAAAGCATTGTTATACAATCATAATGTGCTAAAAGCAAGACTGTTTTCTAAATATTAGCAATAATATAAGTTAGACAATGGGTGTATTTATCAAGTCAATAAATCGTGACATATAGAAGTAAACTCGGTCACTAGAGATAAAGGAATACTGAGAAAACAATATTACAACTTTTATTTGGTTAAGAAATTAGCTTCTATAGTAAATAAATTATTCTATATTATTTAACAATGATTCTTAGACTAAATGAATCAATCATTAGAGTAAGATATAAATTTCTAGATAAAAAAGAAGAGTTTGAGGAGCTATTATTATGGACTCGACAGATAGTTTATATAAGGTCAGTTATTTATTTAAGGGGAAAGAACGTAGGATTATTAAAAAGCTTTATAGTATACCATTATATGAATTAATCGACATTATTCCATCTTCAAATATAATGAAAGGTTTGAAACCAATTGCACCTTATAATAGAATTGTTGGTCCAGCAGTTACTGTTAAAATCACTTCTCCAACAATGAAGACCCAGTTAAAAGCAATAAGTATAGCTTCATCCTCAATTATAGTGATTGATGCGAAAAATTGTGAATTTTCAGTATGGGGCGGTTTATTATCGAATGCAGCTAAGCGTAGGGGCGTTTTAGGCGTTATTGTTGATGGAGTTGTAACTGATATTAAAGAGATTATTGCAGAAAAGTTCCCAGTTTTCGCTAGAAAGTTTCTTATGAAAATAGATTTTCCAATATCTCTGCCTCCATCTGATGACTTTCTTAAATCTGAAGATGAGATTGGAGTGCCTGTTATCTGTGGAGAGGTTCTTGTTAATCATGGTGATTATATAGTTGCTGAAGGGAATACTATAATAGTGATTCCTAAAAACAAGGTATCTCAAATCATAAATAAAGTATTTTCTTCAAAACATGAACCGCATAATTATAATTCGCAAAAGAAAAATATTGATCTAGACAAATTAGATAGAGCAATCCTAGATCTACTTCAAAAAGATGCTAGAATGTCTTATGCTAAAATATCCAAGATCCTTGGTGTTAAAGAACAGACAATTAGGTATAGAATTATTAGATTAATCAAGAATAAAGTAATAAAGAAGTTTACTATAGTAATTGATTACGAAAAGCTAGGAAAGGGACACACCTCATTCATTATTCTATGGACTCTTCCAGAGAAAATGGGAGAGATCATTAAAGAACTAAGGGAGAACATGGATATAACTGAAGCTTATATGCTTTCGGAAAGAGGGCAAATACTTTTAAAGGCTGTAACTAGGAACCGTGATGAATTAACTGATTTATTTGTAAGACTAAACATGTTGCCAGGCGTTATAAAGACATTAACTCTTCCCGTTATGAAAATACTCAAAGAATAGGCTTCATTATAGTATTTAAGTAACTAAAAATAATCACTATTTTATTAATTTTCTTCCATCATTAGTATGGAGGGAGATGATCGTATTTCTTTGATCTAATTTCTTTGGAAAACGATAGAAATATATACCATTTTTGTAAATTACATCTAATCATGAGCAATAATATTTTTCATTTTCAGGATTATATAATGAAGTAGTTGAAATTACATAATTAAGGAACGCTAATGTTCCCCTAGAATAGTGGTATGATTTTTAATTTTATCTGAATTATCTTTAGGTAAAATTTTAATAATTGCTTAAATATGATCGTTTATTAATTAATAAGTATTAAAAAAGGTATTTATAGCAGTTTTATTAACCAAATCATCGATGCCCTTTATCGGTGTCTATTATGCATGGTACGATTACAGAGAAGATCTTGGAGGAACACCTTATTGAAGGCAGGATGGAGCCGGGAGAAGAGATCGCTATAAAAATAGATCAAACGTTAACACAGGATACTACTGGAACCTTAGCCTATTTAGAGTTTGAAGCAATAGGTGTACCCAGAGTAAATACTGAGTTAAGTGTTAGTTACATCGATCACAATACTCCTCAAACAAGTATCCGTAATTCAAGCGATCACTTGTATCTACGTACAATAGCCCTACGCTACGGAATATACTTCTCTGCACCTGGCAACGGAATATGTCATCAAATACATTTAGAACGTTTTGCAAGACCGGGAAAGACTCTACTCGGATCAGATAGTCATACACCAACAGCTGGAGGCATCGGATCATTTGCTATTGGGGCAGGCGGATTAGATGTAGCTGCTGCCATGGCCGGTGTACCTTATCGTCTAAAGTTTCCAGAAGTAGTTGGTGTTAAGCTAGTTGGTAAGCTTAGGCCTTGGGTATCAGCAAAAGATGTAGCTCTTGAATTATTGTCTAGAGTCGGTGTAAAAGGCGGTGTTGGAAAGGTATTCGAGTTTTTTGGACCAGGTGTTAAGACATTAGATGTTCCATCTAGAGCCACTATAACTAACATGTGTGTTGAAACGGGTGCTACAACAGCCATATTCCCAAGCGATGAAGTGACAAAGGCATTTCTAGAAGCACAAGGCAGAGGCGAACAATGGATTCCTTTAGCCCCTGATGAAAATGTAGAATATGATGAAGTAATAGAGATAGATTTAGGAGAGATAGAGCCTCTTGTAGCCTTACCTCCAAATCCCGATAATGTAAAGCCTGTTACTGAAGTAGCAGGTGTAGAGGTTCAACAAGTCGTCATAGGATCATGCACTAATTCGTCTCTTCGCGATCTTAAAATAGTAGCAAATGTTATTAAGGGACATACTAAGGCTCCTAATCTAGAGCTTCTCATAAGCCCTGGATCTAGACAAGTTCTTCTTCATTTAATGGAGAGCGGAGAAATAAAGTATTTGATCGAGTCTGGAGCAAGAATTTTAGAGCCAGCTTGCGGACCATGTATAGGCGTACTTGGCGTTCCTCCTCCAAATACAATATCTGTAAGAACAATAAATAGGAATTTTCCAGGGAGATGCGGAACTAAGGATGCAGATGTATATCTGGTTAGTCCTGAAACAGCCATAGTGACAGCAATAAAAGGTGTTTTAACAGATCCAAGGGAATTCGGTGAATATCCAAAAATAACTTTGCCTAAGAAATTCATAGTTAATGATAGTTTAATAATAAAGCCTCTGCCTTTAGAAAAGGCCTTGAAAGTCAAGATATTTAGAGGACCCTATATTAAACCATTACCAGAATTCCCGCCTTTACCTGATAGGTTAGAGGGAGAAGTACTAATAAAAGTTGGTGATAATATATCTACAGATCATATTCTACCTGCTGGAGCTAAAACAATGTCTCTAAGAAGCGATATTCCGGAACTATCTAAATACGTATTCCACTATGTCGATCCAAGTTTCTATAAAAGAGCTTTAGAAAAAGGCGGAGGATTTATAATTGCTGGAGAGAACTATGGACAGGGATCATCAAGAGAACATGCAGCCTTAGCACCAAAATATTTAGGAATAAAAGCTGTAATAGCTAAGTCTTTTGCAAGAATCCATAGAGATAATCTCATAAACTTCGGCATTGTACCACTTAATTTCATGGACCATGAAGACTATGAACGTATAGACGCAGGAGATCAATTATTAATTGATCTAACTAACCTGAGCGTGGAAAACCGCATTATTTATGTTGAAAATAAAAGGAAAAAATACAGATTTAAGGTAATGCATAAACTGTCTAAGAGAGAAATAGAAATTCTAAAAGCAGGTGGTAAATTACCTTGGATAAGAAGATCTATATCCAAGAACAGGGTTCAATAGCTCGGTATGTTACTATTGATAAAAAGAATTCGTACATTATACATAGAGATGATTTAGTAAAAATACTTTTATGGTGCATGTAATATGAAGATTTCTAAAATTTTTAGGAAAATGTTACTTGAAGAACCAGGCATGATAGTTAGACCATGTGCCTATGATGCCTTATCTGCTATTCTTATAGAGAGAGCAGGTTTTAAAGTAGTTGGTACAACAGGATACGGGATAGCTGCAACTCTTATCGGTCAACCAGATATTGGTTTAGTAAGTTTCGGGGAAATGCTTGAAAGAGTTAGAACGATCATAAATGCTGTTTCAATACCTGTTGATGTAGACATAGACACTGGCTATGGTAATCCATTAAATGTTTACTGGACTGTCTATAATTTCGCTAAAATAGGAGCTGCTGGAGTCAGGATCGAGGATCAGGTTTGGCCTAAGAAATGTGGTCATATGGCTGGGAAGAAGCTTATATCGATTGAAGAAATGATTAAAAAGATTAAGGCAGCTATTAAGGCGAAGAATGAAGTAGATCCAGATATAGTAATAGGTGCTAGGACTGATGCATTATCGGTTGCTGGACTAGAGGAGACCATAAAGCGTGGAATAGCATATGCAAAGGCTGGAGCAGACTATATATGGGTAGAGACACCGACTTCACTTGAAGTAGTGCAGACCTTAGTTAGGAGAATACCCGCTCCTATAGCATTTAATATTATTCCTGGAGGTAGGACTGTACCATTTAAAATAGAGGATCTTGAGAGTATAGGTGTTAAATATTTATCCATACCAATGCTCTGTTTATATACTGCTACCAAAGCTATGATTGAAGCTCTAAAAGTACTGAAAGAGACAAGAGACTTAGATAAAATAGCTAGTATGGGAGTAACATGGCATGAATTTAATGATATCGTTGGATTAAGTAAATGGAGAAAACTCGAATTAGAGTTACTGACTAAAGATGAACTTCTTTCAAGATATGGAACAACCGACTTAGAGGAAATTACTAGAAAAGAGTTTAAAGAAACAGCTACTAAATGGAAAAAATCTAGTTAATAGTTTTTGAAATTTCTCAGATTAAATTCATATATAGCCTCTGTATAGGTGTATAATATGGTTCATGACAGGTATGAGTTCAAGAAAATAAGGCCTCCAGAAGAAGGAGAAAAGATACTTGTTAAGAATGGGAGATTGATAGTTCCAGAGAATCCCATAATATCGTATATAGAGGGAGATGGCATAGGACCAGAGATCGTTTCATCAGCTATAAAGGTCCTAAATAAGGCTGTTGAATTAGCTTACAAAGGAAAAAGAAAAATTGTATGGTGGGAATTGTATGCTGGACAAAAAGCGTTGAAGATATATAATGAATTATTGCCGAATGATACACTTGAAGGTATTAAATACACAGTTGTAGCTCTTAAGGGTCCTTTAACAACGCCTGTTGGTACGGGATATAGGAGTTTGAATGTAACTATTAGGAAAAATCTTGAACTATATGCTAATATACGTCCCGTATACTATTTTGGCCAGCCTGCTCCTCATAAATATGCTGAACATGATAACTTCGTAATATTTAGAGAAAATACTGAAGACCTATATATGGGGATAGAGTGGCCCTATGATAGTTTAGAAGCAAAGAAACTTAGAGAGATCTTGTTAAAAGAATTCGGTGTTCGTTTAAGGGAAGATTCAGGTATAGGTATAAAGCCCATTAGCAAATACGGTACCTACAGGATTATGAGGAAAGCACTTCAATGGGCTATTAAATATAAAAGAAAAGTTATAACAATTATGCATAAAGGAAATATTATGAAATTTACTGAAGGAGCGTTTCGTGAATGGGCTTATGAATTAGCACTTAAAGAATATAGAGAATACATAGTTACTGAAGATGAACTATATAGCTTATATGGTGGAAAGATTCCCGAAGGAAAAATACTAGTTAATGATAGAATAGCTGATAACATGCTTCAGCAACTAATTATTAGACCTTGGGATTACGATATAATTGTTGCACCGAACGTTAATGGAGACTATATCAGCGATATGGCAAATGCATTAGTTGGCGGAATAGGTATGGCTCCAGGCTTCAATGTAGGTGATTATATAGCCGTTGGAGAGCCTGTTCATGGCACAGCTCCTAAATACGCTGGCAAAGATCTAGCTAATCCAACCGCAGAAATCCTAAGTGGCGCCTTAATCCTAGACTACATAGGATGGAGTGAAGCAGCTTGCCTAATTAGAAATGCTATTAGAGAAGCTATTAAGAGAAAGAAAGTAACACAAGACTTAGCACGACATATGAAGAATGTAAAGCCTTTGAAAACAAGTGAATATACTCGTGAACTCATAAAGATCATGGAAGAGCTGAGGAATTAATTATAAAAAATTACTTTTTAAAAATACTCACTACTTTAGGAATGCCAAGTATTACTGAAATTATTGCAGGCACTATAAATATTGTATTATAGAATATAGAAAGTACAACGAACAGTATTGCTATAGCAAATACTATTCTATTAATAGTAGATAATTTTCCTAAGAAGTAACCAGAGGCTATTGCATGAGTTGATATACCGCCTAACATAGATGCTAATATTCCTACTATTATATTGATTATAGTGTTAAGGGATAAGCTCTGTATTGGTACAATAAGCATTTCTGGATATCTTGCAAATGAGAATGCAATAAACCACCCGGTTATAGCCATTCTAAATGCCTGAAGACCTGTTTTCCAAAAATCTGCTTTAGCTATTGCTGCACCTGCATATGCTGTTACAGCAACAGGAGGAGTAAGTGGTGCTAAGACGCCAAAGTAGAATATGAAATAGTGGGCGGCTAATGGATTAATCCCTACAGTCACAAGTGCTGGAGCTATTAATGTTGCGCCTAAGACATATACTGCTGGTGTAGGCATTCCCATACCTAGTACTAATGCTATAGCCATTGATAATAGCAGAAGGAGAAATAGGTTGCCACCAGTTATTGCAACAAGTGATTTGCTCATTGTAACTGCAAGACCTGTATAAGCTAGTACACCTGCTATTATACCAGCCATAGCACATGCCAGTGCAACACCTATTATTCCTTTAAAAGTTCTAGATAGTGCTTTTAATGTTATAGTAGTCATTTCTTTAGCTCCTTTCAGAATAATTCCTATGAGTAAAGTTATTATGATGGCAATAGAACCGAGTAGTATAAGTGTAGCATAAATATCAAGTCCTTGCCAAGTAAACATGCAGCCAAATAAGAATATTATTAGTATAAATATTAGTGAATATATCCTACTAAGATTCCTACGGGTAAACCATTCCAAGAAGAGAGCTGATAGTATTGCTGCAATAGCTGCTTGTTCAACATCGAATCCTTGTGCTAATACTGCTACAAGTACAGCAATAGGTAGTAAATAATAGAATCTCAATAGTAAAGGCTTTAATGGAGGTATCTGATCTTTTGGTAATCCAAATAATCCTTGTTTTGAAGCCTCTTGATCCACAAATATATACAATACACTATAATATAGTAATGCAGGGATTATAGAAGCAACAACTATATCCCAATATCTCAAGCCAAGAAATAATGGCATTATAAATGCGGCGGAACCAAGGACTGGAGGCATTATCTGTCCCCCTGTTGAAGCACTAGCTTCAATAGCAGCTGCAATCTCAGGCTTATAGCCAAACTTTTTCATTAAAGGAATAGTAAATGAACCCGTTGTAACAACATTACCTGTCGCAGAACCGCTCATCATACCCATTAATGAGCTTGCCACAACAGCTACTTTAGCGGGACCGCCTTTCCTTGAACCTGCAACTGAGAACGCTAAACTGTTTATGTACTCTCCTACACCAAGTTCTGATATTAAATTACCAAAGAACATGAATATAAAGATCATGAACGTAGCTACATGAAATGGTGTAGAAAATATTCCTACATTATACAAGTATATCCTCGCAACAAGTTCATCTAGTCTAAAGCCAGCATCATAAGCACCATATACAACAAATACTAATGTTAGAAGGGCTATAGCCAAACCTATAGATCTTCTTCCTGCTTCTATAATGAATATTATTGCTATTAAGCCAAATAACATATCTAATGGTGTAACAATCCCCATTCTCTGCATTAACTGTGGATACATTATAAATATATAGAGACCACTCGATGCCCCGACGATTCCTAAAAGCCAATCATACCATTTAGGGCCATCCTTCCTTAATGGATATACAACAAACGATAAAAGCATTAAGCCGGCTAGAAACATTCCCATATGTTGATACTGTGTTATTATAAGGTAACTAGGTATTGATAAATTAAATATATTCCTGATGATCATAATAAATGTTATGTAAAAGCCGTATGCAAACAATATCATATATAATGCAAATCCTGAGGCAATGTAGTCTATTACCTTCTTAACATTAGTCATAACAAATCCCTCATAAATCTTTAATAAATATGTTTTAAAAAATTATGGAGGTTTTAGATTTTCTGGAACTTGAACGCCTACTTCTTGCCAATACTTATAGGCGCCTGGATGTAGAGGTATAGATATACCTCCTAATGGATTCTCTCTATCAACAGTAGATAGAAAAGATGCTGCTTTAACAACTTCATCAAAGTGCTCCCAGTATGTCTTTATAAATCTATATACTAGATCTTCAGGTACATTAGCATTAGTAATAATAATTGATGGGTTAGCTACGACTTTAACATCTTCATCCATACCATTATATGTTCCCGCCTTAGCAACGTACCTCATAAAGTATGGATATTTATTAATTAGTTTTTCAGCTAGATCATCGGGTATTTCAACTAATCTTATTGGAGTTGATGTAGAAATTTCATATAGATTAGGATTACCAGCTACAGTATGATGTATAGCTGCATCAACTGTACCTACTTTGAGCATATTCCATGACTCAGGATCGCCTACATTAACTTTTACAACCTTGTCCCAAATACCTGCTTCCTTAAGAAGTATTTCTGCTGCAACAGCATCACCGCTTCCAGCCTCTCCAATAGCTATTCTCTTACCCTCTAGATCATATATTGTCTTTATACCTGAATCAGCCTTCACGATAAAGCTTATAACTAGTGGATGAGCAGGTCCTACAGCTCTTAGGTCAGGATAAGCTTCGCCCTCAAAAGGCCCTGTACCAGTATATGCAAAATATGCAACCATCGATGTTGATAATGAAATAGAATATTCTCCCGAACCAACGGATCTACAGTTAGATGCTGATCCTCCTCCAGGTATGGCTACAGCTACGATATCAGGATTATATTTAGATACAATACTAGCTATAGCTGTTAATGCAGGATAATAGGTTCCCGTAGGTGAGCCTGATGGCATTTTAATATAATATCCGGCTTGAGTAGGAGATGTTGTAGTCCCAGTTTCGATAGGAGCCTTAGGTTGGGTCAAATAAATTGCTGCAACAGCCACTATTATTAGAACAACGATTATAATAGATAATGTTATAAGCATCTTTTTTTCCAATAATAACACCTCTGTTCCACTACTTTTATTGTAAACGCAAAAGTTATAAGTTTTACGTATATTTTAATCTTTTAAGGATCGTTAAAACCTATTGATGTAGATTAGTGATTTTTGAAAAACAGATCGATTATGATCTTAGGAACGTAAAAATTCCCTCATTTTATTATGGCCAAGTTTTGCATATCTATTTAAACAGCCTACGTTATATCATAGACCATTACCTATTTCTACTATTCCTCCAATTTTATTCCCTACTAAATATATGATGCCTTTAGTAGATACTTTTATCCTATCAATCCATATGTATGCCAGTAACAGGGTTCATATAATTTTCTATTATTTATAAGAAATTAAAAATAAATATGTTAATGGAATACCAAAATAGATCCTATATATTTAATACATTATTAATTATTTCATATGTAGAGGAATTTTTATTGTAAATGTAATCATTTCTTCTAAGGCTATTTATTAAATAGTCAGAAAAGAAATGAATAAAAGTAATTCATATTATTGCCATTACCTATATTTAAATAATTAGTACAAACATATAATGGTATTTCGTAAATATCACGACTCTTCTAAATATGATAATATAAAGTTAAATTAACTATGTGTATTCAATGATATTGTGTATTAATACTAAGTTTTTAGAAATTCTTTTATCCTATTATGATCTAGTTTTGCATATCTTTCTAAACTTCCTATGTCATACCATGGTCCGTTGTATATGTATGCTTTTACTTTCTTACCCT
>CAZITZ010000039.1:8052-11078 GCA_964542295.1 uncultured Desulfurococcaceae archaeon | reverse complement strand
CTTCATATCCTTTGACACCGCCATTAAATATCCTCCAACAACTATGTTTAATGAGCCTAGGAATAATAATAGGTATAAAATCCAGCTAGAATACTCTATACCGACAACAGTATAGATCAATCTTATGATAACGTATATGCCGACGCCTTCTGCAACTGCAGCCATTGTAGCAGCAGCTACTGGCGGCATACTACTATAGGCGTCAGGTAGCCAAAAATGATGAGGAAAAACAGCTGCTTCAATCATAAAAGCCCATACAGCAAGCGCCGCAAATAGGATGAGTACATTACCCACATCAATAGCCGTACCCATAGTATGGAATAATTCTAGTCCAAGAGCTTTTGAAGCTACATCAGCCATATTCAATGTTCCAAGGCCACTATATAGTAATACAACAGCTAAGAAGTATATAGTTGAACCAACAGCCCCGATTAGACCATATTTTATAGCGGCATTCAATGGCCTGCCACGTTCACGGAGATAAGCAGTTAAACCATAAGCTGTAATACTTGCTACTTCAAGCATTACAAAGAGATTAAATAAATCCCCTGTATAAGCTATGCCGAGCAATCCTGCTTCTAGGCCAAGAAATATAGTGTAATACCACTCATTATGCTTAGTTACATTCTCTAAATAATTATAAGCAGTAATGTTTACTATTGGAAATATAATACCTATAAGAACGCCTATGAATGCATTTAAAAGATCTATTTCATATACTATTCCAAAAGGAGGAGGAAATGCTGCAAACATATAGATGATGATGTCTCTTGTTATGAATACATAATATGCAGTAACTAATGTTAAGAACATGTTAAGAATAAGGATTATTTCAGAAAATATAAAGGCAAATCTTTGAGGCCTCTTAAAGAGACTTGATAATAAAGGTGTAACAAAAGCAGACAATATAGCTATAAATGGAGCTAATGCTGCAGCATAGCCAGATACCGAGGGATCATTTATCATTGAGATCCCCTATTAACCATAGAGCGGCCCCAAGACTCTAAGCACGGTATCGGTTAGGTAATGCTAATAAAACTTTGCTTATCACTTACCTACATGAATAAAAATAATAACAACCCATATAATCAGCCGCAGGGAAGTAAATAGCATCCCCAGATGGGTTATTCGATGCAGGTTTCATCATCAACTATAACCTCTACATTACTTTACCTTTATCCCTTACTCTCTTAATTCTTTTACCATCTCCAACCACCCAGTATTCTCCATCATCTCTTCTCTCAAGCTTAAAGATCGGTACTTCATGTTTTACTCTCTCCAAGACCCGGCTCGCAGTATCAAAAGCGATCCTTCTAGAAATAGCTGTTACAAAAATATAGATGGTGGGCTCGCCTGGTTCTATTCTTCCAATTCTATGGTATACTTTTATTGAAATAATGCCAGTTCTTCTAGCTTCCTCATATACTATCTCCTTTAACTTATTAAGAGCATAGGGCATGTAAGCTTCATAAACAAGTTCTTTAACAATGTGTTCATTAACTTTACCCTTTACAAAACCAATGAATGAAACTAGTGCACCCCCACCTAATGAACTGCTTTCCTCCATTAATTCTTTAACAACCCTATTAACATCTATCTCGTCTTCAATGATCTTTGCTTCAATAACCATTACAAACCACCAGATGCAGGAGGCATTAAGGCTATTTCATCACCATCTACTAGTTTATAATCCAGGCTTCTTTTCTCTCCATTGACTAATACAATTAACTCTATCTTCTCCATAATCCCTGCTAAGCCCTTATAGTCATGAGCTAATTTATTAATTAATTCCTTTAAAGTAGTTCCAAATGGTACTTCTAAGTCTATATGATCTTTCCCAATGACATCTTTTAACAATGATAGTGCTTTAATCTTAATCCTAACCATACTAAGCAATCCCTCCGTATACAATAAAATGATACTTGCAAGAGACTATTATAGACTATTTCATAGATCCAAACGATTTCTTTATTAACACTGTTATACATATAAGCATTAAAAGTGGTTAAGCTATAGTAGTGCCTAACTATACAGAGTAGAAGCCTAATTACTATGAGCGAATAAAAGGAGATCAGTTATGGAAGAGCAACATGGAATTCCCTTATTTTGGATAGGAATCGGTATATTTAGTATTCTAGGACTAACATTATATTTCATTGGAATACATGGTATAACTCATTATATTGACTATGTACTACTAATAATATCATCAATAATTCTGCTAAGATTTCTCTATAAATTAATTATTAAAAGACAAGTTACAGTAGATCTGCTGATGGGCATAGCTGGTATTGCTACATGGTACATAGATGCTATTATGGAGGGTTTCCTCATATTTACACTATATTCATTATCTGAAATGATTGAACACTATGCTGAGAGATATGCAATGAAGAAATTAACAGGGTTAATAGAGTTATTGCCAAGCAAAGTAAGAAAGTTAGTTGATAACAAAGTTGAAGAAGTGGATCTCGACAGGGTAGATATAGGAGACACTATATTGATAGTTCGTGGAGAAGTTGTACCAGTAGACGGAGTTCTTCTTGAAGAAGGTACATTCGATACATCATATATAACTGGTGAACCCTACCCATTTAATCTTAAAAGAGGAGACTATGTAGAAAGCGGATATATTAATATAGGTAAAGTTGTAAGGATCAGGGCTTTAAAGAAGCCATCGGATTCAATGCTTCAATTACTTGTTAGAGAAGCTGAGAAAGCATTAGAGAGAAAGGCTTCAATACAGCGTTTTATTGAGAGATTCTCTAATCCATATACCTTTATCGTATTAATACTATTTGGTCTAGCTTTATTATTTGTAGAGCCATATAGAGCACTAGCTATACTGCTGGCCGGATGCCCTAGTGCATTTATATTATCATCTGCAACAGCAACATCATTATCTATTGCATTACTTGCAAGGACCTCTGTCATAGTTAGAGGGGGAATAGTTCTTGAAAGATTAAAAAGTGTTAAAACTATAGTAGTTGATAAAACTGGTACATTAACTCTCGGTAAATTAAAGG
>CAZITZ010000039.1:0-7952 GCA_964542295.1 uncultured Desulfurococcaceae archaeon | reverse complement strand
CCATAGATCTCTTTATATTTCTCCATTGAACGATCAAGTATATCCATGATAATTTTCCTATGTATACGTCTACTACTGCTTCGATGTACTATGTTAGTAAAGAATCTAATCATTTCAATATATTTACTTGCTAAATCCTTACCTACATACTGCAATTTAGTATAATAGACTAATGCTTCAATTATTGCAAATGCGGCTCTATTGTATACCTTTGGCTGTTTATGCTTGATCACAGCCTTTATGGGATCCATATAGACTATGATGTAGTCTCTATACTTGTCTATTCTCGACACTTTAGCAGCAATATATGCATCACATGATTTAATATTGGGAACTCCATTAGAATATACTACTTTATCTAGTAAAACATCCTTATTGAATATGGCATGATAAAATAGTATGGGATCATTACATATATTTATCGAAATATTACTATAATTAAGATCCATTATAAAAGTATACATCGATGAACCTCTATAGATTCTAGCATAAAGTAATTGGCCATTGAATAGTACTCCAAGAGGCATCAATGAGCCGATACTATGATCCCTATAAGAGATCGATATTGTCTCGCCATAAACCCATTTATTAAAGCCCAATTTTTTAATAATCCTAATTATTTTATCCAAGTACTTCACCATCATATATTATACATACAATACTATGAATAGTAATCTCATGTGTAGAGATCAATTAACTCTATAATAACCATTTCATATTATCTAGAAAATAGATGAGTACGGCTATTGAGAGAGATGAAGTATAGTGTTTATGGACAAGGATTGGATGGTATTTTATGAAGAAATATCGAGGAAGCTAGGGATCAATAGATTTATGGATTATGAGGCGGCAAGGCTATTATCAAAATTTTTAAGCAACATTTATCAACCAATAGACTTTGTTAAGAGGATTATTAGTGGTAATAACGTGTTTGTTTTTGGAGCGGGACCTAGTCTGGTTAATCACATTATTTTATTTAAGAATTTAATGAAAGAGGTTAATAAGAAGCCCATTATAATATCAGCTGATGGAGCTACTCGTGCACTCTTAGATCATGGAATTATACCTGATATAGTTGTTAGCGATTTTGATGGTGGATTGGATGTTCTAGTTAAAGCAGGTAGAGAAGGCTCCGTACTTGTCCTTCATGGCCATGGAGATAATATTGGTCTTATATATGAAGCTATGCCTAAACTCCTTAGAATAACTAAGATGATAATCGGTACTACACAGGTCTACCCGACTTATGGATTATATAATTTTGGAGGATTTACTGACGGTGATCGGGCAGTTTATTTAGCCGTAAGACTCAACGCTTTCTCTATAGTTTTAGCTGGTATGGATTTTGGAGATATAATAGGTAGGTATTCTAAGCCTTGGATGAAGAAGGACCTGCCTATAAATCATAGGAAGAAACTGAAACTTGAATTCGGTAAAAAATTGATCTCACTAATAGCATGTAATTCTAGGTCAAAGATCTATGGTTTATCCAGTATAGATATAGAATGTGTAGAGAAGTTTAATAGATCAATTCTAGATGAGATTACCTAAGTATTTATGGTAATCTATAATACTCCCATAAACTATTGTAAGATGATGATTATTAGCCGCAGCTTAGGGATGGTATATGAAGGCTATTGTAGGTATTAAGGATCTCGATTTTGACGCTGCACATTATACTAGTGGAATAGAGAGTAAGTGTAAAAACCTACACGGACATACATTCCGGGTTGAAGTAGAGGTTTATGGAGAAATAGAATCCAAGAGTGGTATGATTATAGATTTTCTAGTACTTAAAAAGATTATCAAAGAGATCTTGTCTGATTATGATCATAAAATAATTGTTCCTAAAAAGGATCTTGATAAAATACGAATTAAAGGACCATTTAATATAGAATTTAAAGCCATAGAATACCCTGAGGCAACAACTGAATATATTGCTCTCGACATAGCTAAGAGGATCTATGATAGAATAGGAAAACCAGTTATTGTTAAACTCTATGAAGGACTAAGAAACTATGTTGTTGTTAAGTGGGGTTTTGAGAATGAGTGGAATTCCTGATGTTCATAGGGAATTCCCCAAATATAGGATCCCACTAGATAAGGTAGGTATACAAGGTGTTGAAGCTAAGATCACTATTTGTAATAATGAATGTAGAGAATATGATGTCTCACTCAATATCTATGTTGATCTACCATCAAATATGAGGGGTATTCATCTATCTAGATTGACAAGTTGCTTAAAAGATTGCCTAGAAAACTGCAAACCTAATTCACTTAAGAATTTCCTAGAACTATTAGCTAAAAAGATCATGGATGTTTATGTTGAAATAAGGAGGGTTGAAATAGATCTTGAAACAAAGGATTATATTGATTATATGGAACCTTTTGAAATAAAGTATGTTATTCATAGAGAAAGAGGTAACCCCGTAAAATGGGATGAACTCACTATAAAATTAATAGGCCTAACTGCCTGTCCATGTGCTCAAAGAGTATATAGTTATTTTGAGAATACACTCTTACAAAATACACCTACACATATGCAACGTACAATATTAGAGGTTAAAATAAAATCCAAGGAAATAAACATTGATCCATTAAAACTAGCTAATAGTCTTTACGAGAGCTTCTCGTCACCTATTAAAACTGTACTAAAGAGAATAGATGAATATAAACTCATCAAAAACGCTTTATCAAAACCATTATTTGCTGAAGATGTTGTAAGAGAATCACTAGCAATAATCTATAAACACAGTAACCTGTTAGATAATGATTCAATGATTATTGTTAAAGTATATAGTATGGACAGTATACATCCATTTAATGTATATAGTGAAGCAAGATATACATTAAATGATCTAAGAAAGTTCTTTGAATAATAACTATAAAGGTCTTATAGATAAACCAGTATTACGTGGTTTTGCAATAAATGAATATCTAGGAACTATACCTAATCTCTTAAGCTCTATAAGTACTTTATCAAGAACTCGTTTTGCTCTCCTAAAGCCTTTTACAACACCATAGGCTACTGGACCCCAACTACTCTGACCTACACCCACTACATTATTCTCCATGAATAATCTAATGATCTCTGTGGTTTCCCTACAACAAAATACGCCGCCCTGGTATTTTGAGAAATATCTTCCAGTTGTAAATTGGATCTTATTTAACCCCTTTGAAAAGAGGTCTATTTCATTTAATGATATACCGGGTATGATGTTCATTATCAATGCATTGTATAATTCATACTGTAGTTCTTTTGGAAGCTCCTTAGGCTTTTTCATTAGATACTCTTCATCTCTTTCATCCAATCCCTTAATTCCGCTTGGGACTATGACTATGAACCTCCAGTCACTAGGGATTTTAGACCAATATATAGGTCTAGGTATATCGGTTATTTCACGTGGTTGTTCCAATAATCCTTTTTTAGAAAGTCTTCTACCACTATCTACTATAAAACCTCCTTTTTCAAATGCTGTAATACCTATTCCAGATACATAGCCTCTTTTAAGGAGTAATGCTAGTTCTTGTATACTATAATTGTAGCCATATAGTTTTGATAAGCCATAGGCTATTGATAATGATAACTGAGTAGTCGATCCCAGGCCTACATGTCTAGGTATACATGAATATATGTTTATCTCAGCACCTGATATATTGAATATGTTGATCACTTGATTAATAACGTCATCTACATATTCATCGGTATAGTTGTTGATGAATATTTCTCCTCTTTTTCTAATAACCACTCTAATAACTGGTCTATCTATAGCTATTCCTATGCTTCCATAGGCAATGCCATTACTAAGAAAATTATAGAAACCCAAATGCAGTCTTGCTGACGTCCTTATCTCAATAGCTTCCACATCCTATCACCAATCCATGAAACCTATTAGCTCTCTAATCTTCCTTATAAGCTATCCTCTTAACCCTCAATGGCTTTCTAATTATAAACAAAGGTCTCTCCTGATAATAGTTTTTATTTATCCTTAAGGCCTCTTCAGCCTTAGCTAGTTCACGGCCAAGATATATGGCATGAGAGAGCATTGATACTAAGCCATTATCGACTATATACTTAGATATTTCTTCTGCACTTCTTCCACGTATCAAGATCTTTCCTTTCCTGCCAATGTATAGTGCATCAATATATCGATCCTTATAATCGACTCTTATCTTAAATATACCCATGGGATCTAGTTTATACTCTGATCTATAGCCTTTAACGATGACTGTCTCAACACCCTCTTTCTCAATCGGCATAGTAATTCTCCTTTTATCCTTAAGAATGAGTAAGTCTATGCCTAGATCCTTTGGAGGAGTCTTACGTAGATAAGCTAGTGAGGCCATTTGTGAAGCAATAGCTATTTCCCTAGTAGAACCTTGTGCTTTAACGCTTTTTTCAACAGTAAGCACAAGACTTATACCTATCTCCATAGCAAACATAACAAGTAATGCATTTACACCAACACTATCAACATCCATTAACTCAACAATATTACCAGAACCTATAAGCATAGGGATCTTTGGATGTGTTTCCTTAAACAATGAATACATGTACAATGTCTTAAATGAATCCCCGATTATTGGGGGCTCAAGTATTAAATCTGCAATAATGTATTTTATGCCAAGCGATCTCCCTCTACTAACTATTCTTCCAAGTAGTGATGTTCTCTCAGCAGGATCCTTAGGCAAATACCTCCTACTATGATCGTATGGTATGAATACACATGGTGTATCTATCACATAGCTGGCTACTTTATCAATATTTGATAGATCAATACTTAACACGAGATCAACTCCTGCTTCAACAGCTTTAATGATTTCACTTGGGATAAGCGAATCAATTGCTACGGGTATGTCTAGCTCTCTTTTAATGGATCGTATGACTTCATAGACCTTGTCTGGATGAGGAGTTTCAGCTTCAAAACCAATACTTACTATATCAGCTCCATTATCAATATACCTATTTATTCTATCAATGATCTCGTCAATAGTTAATAGATGAGCCTCTACAATCTCAGATATAACTCTTATTGGAGGAGGTCTCTGTGGTACAATAATATTGCCTACAGCAATACCGTTTTCCGGACTAAGGCTCTCTTCAAGCTCCTTCAACAACCTAATATTTCTAGCAATTATTCTTCCACGAATTACCTCATCAGCTGGCTTATCTGGAGATAGATACTTAGATGGATCATCTAGCTCAAGTACTAGTGGCAAGTCATTAGCATGTATAGGTCCTTTTACCGCAGGTATACCGGTATATTCTTCAATAATCTTAGCTGAACCTCTACATCCACCAGGTATTATAATCAAGTCATACATACCCTTCTTGATACCTATTCTAGATAAGTGCTCCGCTATGTTTTCTGTAGATAATAATACTATTACAGAAATAGGTAGTACAATAACATCTACACGGTGAGGAGTTTTTGACTTACTTAGAATTTCCTTAACAAGTGGACCAGCTAATTTACCTGTTACAAGAAGTATTTTCAATTCTTACCACAATCCTCCAGTAATGACTTTTCTTAAATTTATTTAAGATTATTATACCTAATTATTTTCTTGTACATACTTATTTAAATGAAGATGGTGGCTTAATTGAATATACTATGGGCTATTACAGGATCGGGAGCATATATACGTGATACAGTTCATCTAATCTATGAATTAAAGAAAGCATATGGATTAAAGATAACTACGGTTCTCAGTAAATGGGGTTATGAAGTTGCTAGAATCTATGGTGTAATTGATATTTTAAGAGAGATAAGCGGCGGAGCCTATTATGAAGAGTTACTCATCGGAGATCAAGGTATGTATTATATAGGTAGAATAAATCTTGGCAGATACAAGCTCGTAGTCATAGCACCGGCATCAAGCAATACAGTTGCAAAAATTGTTCATGGAATAGCTGATACTCCGCCTACTCTGGCTTTTGCTGAAGCAATTAAATCTGAAGTGCCAGTCATAATTTTTCCAACGGATATGCCAGGACATAATGGATATATGTATTCAGAAACACCATGCTATATAGATAGGAGCTTATGTAAATGCGTTCAGGAGCTAGGAATCTGTCCTGCAATGGAGACTTGTCCCGTTAATGCCATTGTATTAGTCGATAACATTATTCCGAGAATAGATCTTAGTAAATGTATCGGCTGTGGAAAATGTATTGAAGCATGTAGCTATGGAGCCATTAAGTGTTGGAAAAGAATTAAGTTAAAACCAAGAGATCTTGATTTAGAAAATATTGAGAAGTTAACTGGGCAAAAAAGTGTTTACGTAGTGAAAACAGTAAATGAGCTAAGAAATAAGATGGTAGAGCTTTTAGGTGAAGGCATTGGCTAAAGCTTTAGGAATAGATCCTGGAACTAAATCATTTGATCTAGTTGTTATAGACAATGATAGAGTTATATGGGAGAAGAGTATTGATACAATAGATATAGCTAGGGATCCAAAGGTTCTCATTAAAGCTGTTGAAGAAGCAGGTAGTGTAGATCTTATTGCTGGCCCATCTGGATACGGTACTCCCATAGTATGTAATGAAGATATTATTGATCCATATACTTTCGCACTTGAAATACTATTGTTAACTAGTAGAGAAGATATTGAAGAAGGTATGAAGAGGGGAGAACCGGGTATAGCTGTATACAAGGCTCTTGCTGATACTGTAGCTGTGTTGTGGAAAAAGAAGGCTAGAGTATGTTATATTCCATCTGTTATATTATTACCCACGGTTCCCAATTATAGGAAGATTAACCGCATTGACATGGGTACTGCTGATAAGATGGCTATAGCTGTATTGGGAGTATTTGATCAGAGTAGGAGACTTGGGATAGGCTATGAAGAGACAAGCTTTATACTTATTGAAATGGGCTATGGATATAATGCGGTCTTAGCAGTTGATCAGGGAAAGATTATTGATGGATATGGAGGTACCCTTGTACCAACTGGTTTCCTAACCATAGGTTCTATTGATGCTGAAGCTGTTGTAGCAGGTAGATCGTGGAGTAAAAGCGACGTATTTTACGGAGGTGTATCAACCATATGTAATGAATATAATGTAGAGAAGGCGCTTGAAAAAGCATTGAAAGAAGATACTTGCAGAGATGCCTTTAAGAACATGTATGAATCTATTGTGAAGACAGTCTATGCCATTAATAAATCATTGGAAAAACCTAGAGAAATCATATTGTCTGGGAGACTGTCAAGAATACCTGAAATAAGAGAAACTATAGAGGAATTATTGGGAGACATAGCTCCAGTAACAAAAATACAGGGATTACCGGGAGCAAAGATATCTAAGGAAGCTGCACAAGGATATGCTATTGTTGGAGAAGGAATAGCTCATGGCTTCTTTCATGACCTCATAAAGCATATGTGTATTGATAAAGCAAGGGGTACGGTATTTGATTGGCTATATCATCCAAGACTATTGATAGCTAAGAAAAGACTCCTAAATGCATATAGGAAGTCTATAAAGACAGAGATTCTATATAGGATCATAGGCTCTACATCATTATAATATTGCTACAGGAATATCTGTACCTAGATAATTAGCTATGGCTTTTAGCAAAGCAGGATCTTTTCTTATCTTAACACATATATCACATAATATATTCTCGGGAGTTTCTACATCACTATATATTTTCCCTGCAGCATCCTCTATAAGTGCCATGATCTTCTTATTACTTCTAAGAAATTCTATTGCTTTCCTACCTCTCTTTGAATGAAAGTAATAGCTTATAGCAGGTTGTGTTACACCTAGTTTCTTAGCTACGTCAACCTGTGTCATGTTATATTTATTTATAAGGACTAAAGCTATTAATGCCCTTATTGAAGGAATTATGTCCTTTGACGCTACTTCACAAAACGTCTTCAAAGTTATCCTACCCTATAATCTATAAGGTAGTTATAGTTTATATCGTTATAGTTCGAATTATATAAGA
>CAZITZ010000038.1:0-11480 GCA_964542295.1 uncultured Desulfurococcaceae archaeon | reverse complement strand
CATCCCTGTATAAATACCATCTTATCTTCTCCAACCTTTTTCTCCTCAACAAGTTTCGCCACACCAAGATCTTCAGGCTTTAGATCGTCGATATTACTGATGATTTTTCCTCCTGTTGCTCTTTCTAGTTTTTCCATGTCGCTTCTCTTTACACGTCTTACAGCCAATATACCCTTCTTAGCAAGAAAATGCTGAGCAACCTCATCAATACCCTTCTGACAAATAACAACATTAGCACCAATACCAGCTATCTTATCAACCATTTTCTTAAGAATCTCTTCTTCTTCCTCTAGGAATGCTCTCATTTGACTTGGATCAGTTATTCTGATCTCTGCGTCTATTTCTGGCTTCTCAACCTCTAGTGGTGTATCTAGTAGGGCAATTTTTGCATTCTCTATCCTCCTAGGCATTCCAGGATGAACTACTTCCTTGTCAAGAACTACTCCATAGACTAGCTGTGTATCTAATAGACTTCCACCATGCTTCTTAATGATCTGTATGTTATCTAGATCAATATAGTATTTATCACCACGCTTCTCAGCTATTTGTCTAACAGCCTTAACAGCTATTTCTGCAAAATATTCTCTAACACCATGGACTGCTTTACTTGTTAATGATGTTGTTGCTACTTTCCTAAGTATCTCTTCATCATTAACATCTATTGGTTCAGCAATTTCATAAAGCTTCTTAATAGATTCTTCTAGAGCCTTCCTAAAACCACTGACTATTAGAGTTGGATGGATATTCTTGTCAAGTAGTTCTTCAGCGAACCTTAGTAGTTCACCAGCAAATATAACTGCTGTCTTAGTACCATCACCAACCTCCTCATCCTGTCCCTTAGCAATCTGTACAAGCATTTTAGCGGATGGATGCTGTACATCCATCTTATCTAGAATAGTTGCACCATCATTAGTGATCGTTACATCGCCGAGAGTATCAACAAGCATCTTATCCATTCCTTTAGGACCATAAGTCGTTCTTAAAGTCTCTGCTACCGCCCTTACAGCCATAATATTTGTTCTAAGTGCATCTCTACCAGCTGTTCTCTGAGTACCTTCTTTTAATATGAGTACAGGTACACCCATAGGCTCGATAGCCACTTCCATCACCCTCCATGATAAGTATTGATGATTCCATCTAATCAAATACCATGAGAGAGGTTCTATATAAACTCTACTCTCATGATCCGGTTAATGCGGTACAAGTACAAGAGATCCGAGTCTAATGGAAAATATGTAAAGTTTTATAAATATCTATTACAATTCCACGTATATAGCTGTCTACTACTCTACACTATCTGTATAAAGCTTAGAGGGATATAGCATGGGCAAAGTTAGAATAAGACTAGTTAAAAGAACTGCTAGAGAACTACTAGAAAAGTACCCTGATCTATTTACAACGGAATTCGAACATAATAAAGAAGTTGTAAAAAGACTCATAAATACTAAGTCTAAGAGAATAAGGAATAGAATAGCAGGTTATATAACTCATCTAGTAAAATTAAGAAAGAAACGAGAACTGTTATCAGTTTCAAAGATCTAATTTCTAGTTTAGTATTTTATGAACAATTATACATACACATTATACATTAAGAAATTCATTTAAAGATACAATCTACTCTTTAAAGTAGGGAATAGGAAAATGAAAAACTTACACGACATAATACCGGAAATATTAATCCCTAAACCCTATTCATATAAGTTTAGACTTCATAAAAATGAAGTCTATGGATATGTCTTTATATGCAACTTTAGGAGTGAACCTACTACTTCTATTCTTGAAAGACTTTCTAAAATTATGGATAGATATGAAGACTCAATAATAGCATTAGCACCTATGCATATCATTCCATCAATAAGGGTCCTAGCATTAGCAACACTCTATACTTACAACGTATATCTTAAACAGAAGAGAAAGATACGAAATAGAGCTCTACTTTTATTATCAATTATTTTTGCTAAAAGACAACTTTTTGACACTATCAACATTATAAATAAGTATATTAGCAAAAAATCTAAACTCATTATAATAGGTTATAAGAAATATATAGAGAATTTATTAAATGATTTAAAAGATATCCTTGTTTATTGTAGAAATTGCCAAGACAATGACTGGGAATTGAGTGCTCGATTTAAAGAAGTTTACGGCATAGAACCTTTTACTAACCAGGAAGTTAATGAAAAAATCGTAATCACTAAAATCACTAGACATTACTTATCTCTTTTATGAGCAATCCTAATTATTATCTACCATTCCTCTTCTTCCTCCCACCATTCCTCTTCTTCTTCAAGTTCTTCTTCAAGCTCTAGTTCCTCTTCTTCCCACCATTCTTCTTCATAGAACAGCATCTCCCTTTCACCTAGGGAATTCTCTTATCATTTTCAAGATAACCCTTACATTTGATTAGATTAAAAACATTTCCACTATAGAGAAGCCATGTATGTAACTAGTTTATTGATAGAAAGGTTATATAGGGGGTCTATACCTAAACTAAAAAAGATTCAAAGCATGATAAATGGTGTAGATTAAATGGTAAAATTCTGTCCCAAATGTGGGGGCTTAATGGTACCAGCAAAAACTGGTAAGAAAATATATCTGCAATGCAGTAGGTGTGGCTACAAGATTGAAATGGACAAATCTGCTAGAGAGAAGTACAAGATATCATATGAGGTTGAGGAAGAAAAAAGAGTAGTTACTGCAAAAGCTACAAAAGGTATTAGAAGAGCATTGACGCCGGAAGAGAGAGAAATGCTACAGGAATATTATGAGGTATTCTTAGAATCATTCGAAGCTGAAGAAGGCGGAGCCGAGTAATATCATCTCCTACCTATTTCTCTCAGATAATACCAGTTCTTCATCCAAGAAGTTTTCTTGTCCGTGCCGTCACCACTCATCATCTATTTCAATTTATATTAGGTTTTTACTAAGCTATATAAGTTGGGTATATCCATTTCATATATCTAAATATTGATGCACTGGGAATCTTAGGGGATCAATTTGACAAGAATAGCAATAATTGATAGAGAGTATTGTAAACCTAGTAAGTGTAATTTAGAGTGTATAAGATTTTGTCCAATTAATAGAAGAGGTGTTAAGAAAGCCGTAGAACTTTCTCCGGATGGGAAAGTAGCCGTTATATACGAGGATATATGTATTGGCTGTGGCATTTGTATAAAGAAGTGTCCATTTAAGGCAATATCTATTGTTAACATACCGGAGGAGTTTGAAAAAAATGTTGTCCATAGATATGGAGAGAATATGTTTAAACTCTATAATTTACCTATACTTAAAAAAGGTAGAATATTGGGTATTATAGGTAGGAATGGCAGCGGTAAGACGACATCAATAAAGATCCTAAGTGGGCTCTTAAGACCTAATCTCGGTAGATATAGTGAGCCTCCTGAATGGGATGAAATTATTAGAAGATTTCGTGGAACAGAGTTACAGAATTATCTAAAGAGTCTAGCCGGTGGTAAGCTTAGGGCTGTTGTTAAGATCCAATACGTAGAACTTGCTAAACGAGCATTAAAAGGTACAGTAAAAGATCTACTTAAAAGAGCTGATGAACGGGGAATATATAGAGATGTCATAGATTATATGGGTTTAAAGGAAGTTATGCATAGGAATATTAAGCATCTTAGTGGAGGGGAACTACAGAAATTTCTTATATCAGCTGTACTCGTAAAAGATGCTGATGCATACTTCTTTGATGAGCCATGTAGTTATCTTGATGTCAGGGAGAGAATGAGAATAGCTAAGGCGATCCATGAATTCATTAATGTATCTGACAGGTATATAGCTGTCATAGAACATGACCTAACTATTCTAGACTATATATCGGATAATGTAGTCGTAATTTATGGTGAGCCGGGAGTATATGGTATTGTCTCCAAACCTTATGGTGTTAGAGCAGGTATAAATCATTATCTACAGGGATACTTGCCTGCAGAAAATATGAGAATTAGGAAAGAAGCAATAAGGTTTAGAATACTTGTATCAGAGAGAATATCGCCAACAACGGATTATCCGATAGTCCAGTGGAGCTCCATGATAAAAAGTTATGGCAATGGATTTAAACTACTAGTTGAAGCTGGAGAAGCCTACCCGGGAGAGATCATAGGTATTCTTGGACCTAATGGCATTGGAAAGACTACCTTCATTAAACTATTAGGTGGAGAGCTAGAGCCTGACGATGGAGAAGTACTCATTGGTGTTGAAAAAATTAGCTATAAGCCTCAAGAAATATCGCCAAAGATTTTTGATGGAGATACTGTAGCTGCTAACCTTAGATTAGCTGATCTAAATTCATTAAATCCTGCTTCATGGATTTATGCGGAGCTTATTAGAAAGCTCGGACTACATAGAATGCTTGATCGTTATGTAGAGGATCTTAGTGGAGGCGAGTTACAGAAACTAGCAATTGCTGTATCATTATCACGAAAAGCACAGCTTTATCTACTTGACGAGCCGTCAGCATATCTTGATGTTGAGGAAAGACTAAGTATTGCAAGAGTTATTAGACGTATTATCGAGGAGAAACGTGTTACGGCATTCATTGTAGAACACGATCTTATGCTTCAAAACTTTGCTGCAGACAAGATCATGGTATTTACCGGCGAGCCGGGTATAACGGGTAAGGCTTTAAAACCAGTTGATCTTAAGACAGGATTTAACATGTTGCTCAAGGAGCTTGACATAACCTTTAGACGTGATCCAGTTACTGGAAGACCGCGTGTCAATAAGCCAGGTTCGTATCTTGATCGATATCAAAAAAGTCGTGGAGAATATTATATGCTTGAAGAAACTTGTGAAAGGCGTGGTGAAACCTAATTTTTAAATATATATTTAAAAAATCAAAGTATATTCTCCAAGATATTATATAGATGTTTAAAATAACATTTTTAACCCCTACTACATATAGATACAAAGTGAAATCATTAATTCACATATGGTGAACTGTGTATGGCTAAGAAAACAACTCTTTCAATAATTAAAGCAGATGTTGGATCCATTGCCGGACATCACATGCCCCATCCGGATCAGTTAGCTGCATGTACAAAAATACTTGCTGAGGCTAAAAGGAAAGGTATCATAATAGATTTCTACGTAACACACGTTGGAGACGATATACAGTTAATTATGACCCATGATAAGGGCGTTGATCACCCAGATATTCATGGACTCGCATGGCAAGCTTTTCAAGAGGCTGCAAAGATTGCTAGAGAACTAGGATTGTATGCTGCAGGCCAGGATCTTTTAAGTGAGGCTTTTTCAGGTAATGTACGCGGTATGGGCCCTGGTGTTGCAGAGATAGAATTTGAGGAAAGACCTAGTGAGCCTATAATAACGTTTCATGCTGATAAGACTGAGCCTGGAGCGTTCAATCTTCCACTATTCAGGGTATTTGCTGATCCATTTAATACTGCTGGATTAGTAATTGATCCTAAGATGCATGATGGATTCATATTCGAGGTCTATGACGTATTTGAGGGTAAGAGTGTTAAATTAAATGCTCCAGAAGAAATGTATGATATACTTGCACTCATCGGTACTCCAGGTAGATATGTTATAAAGGCTGTTTATAGAAAAAGAGATGGCTTACAGGCAGCTGTAGTAAGCACTGAAAGACTAAATCTTATAGCTGGTAGATACGTTGGTAAAGACGATCCAGTAGCTATTGTACGTGCGCAACATGGTTTACCAGCTGTTGGTGAAGTACTAGAGGCCTTCGCCTTCCCACACCTAGTAGCTGGATGGATGAGAGGCAGCCATCATGGACCACTCATGCCTGTATCTCAGAGATATGCCCGTGTAACAAGATTTGATGGACCACCTAGAATCATAGCTCTTGGATGGCAGATTAAGAACGGCAAACTCATTGGACCAGCTGATCTCTTTGACGACGTAGCATTTGATGAGACTAGAAGACTAGCACAATTAGTAGCAGAATATATGAGGAGACATGGACCATTCATGCCGCATCGTCTAGGTCCTGAGGAGATGGAATACACTACGTTGCCAGCTGTTCTTGAAAAACTTAAGGATAGGTTTGTAAAAGTTGCTGCAGCACCTAAGGGTATCCATAAGCATCCAAGTGAAATGTTAAGTACAACCAGAGAATCAAGCGAGTAAATGAGTTTTTCTCTAAACTAAAACTATTTTTCCCATATAAATAATAAATAATATATATTGTTAGAAGGTGGTTTATTGTGGCTCTAAAACCTATAATTGCTGTAAATTTTAAGGCATATTATCCATATAGTTTCGGTGAATATGCATTAAGACTTGCTAAATCAGCTAGAAAAGTGTGGGAAGAGACTGGTGTAAGAATAATACTTGCACCACCATATACTGAGATAAGGAGGATCATTGAAGTTGTTGAAGGCACTGAGATAGAGGTTTATGGGCAACACGCTGATCCCATAGAACCAGGTGCTAGAACAGGCTATATTCCATTAGAAGCTCTTGTTGAAGCCGGTGCACACGGAGTTATACTAAATCATAGTGAACATAGGCTTAAACTAGCTGATATAAACTGGCTTATTAAGAGAGCACAAAAACTCGGTTTAAAAACCCTTGTATGTGCAGATGTGCCTGAGACTGGTGCAGCAGTAGCTGTCCTAGGTCCTGACATGGTTGCTGTTGAACCTCCAGAACTTATAGGTACAGGAATACCTGTTTCAAAGGCTAAGCCTGAGGTAATCACTGGATCTGTGGAGCTAATAAGGCGTGTAAATAAGAATGTACTTATACTTACTGGAGCAGGTATTAGCAGTGGCGATGATGTGTATGCAGCAATTAAACTTGGTACTATAGGTGTACTTGTAGCATCAGCTATAGTAAAGGCTAAGAAACCCTATGATGTAATAAAGGATATGGCCTTAAAGGCTCTTGATGCAATAAAATAGAATCTTCTAATTAATGCATAGGAATATCTTTTTCTTAAACTTAAAATAAATAGAGCCGCCGGCGGGATTTGAACCCGCGACCACCGGCTTTCCCGACTTCGGAACATTCTAGAGCCGTTACGAGGCCGGCGCTCTACCCGGCTGAGCTACGGCGGCATTCCTAGATATCTAGATTACTTCTACTATCTTTATAACGTTTAGCAATGCTTCTCTAGGACCGTATGTTAGTAGAATTATGTCTCCATAGGATATTTCATGTTCTGTAAATAATTTTTTATATAGCATATCGATACCCTCTTCATAATCTAGTGTTTTATCTGTTTCTATATAACATGGTTTTACACCATAGTTTAGAGATAATTTTCTAATAATTGCCTTATTACTTGAGCCAGCATATACTTGTACGTGAGGCCTATACTTAGATATTCTTGAGGGCATGAGCCCTGTCTTTGTATATACGAGGATCTTTGAACCTATGCTTTCAGCTAATAATACCAATCCTTTTGCATATTTTTCTCTAGGATTTAATGGTTCGATCCTACGCGTTATAGGCTCTCTTCCTTCCTCAAAGAACCATTTTTCAGCTTCTCTCAATATTTTCTTCAACCACTTAACAGATTCCACTGGATACTTTCCTATTGCAGTCTCGTTTGTTAGCAGTATAGCATCCACACTATCAAATACAGCATTCATTATATCAACAACTTCACTACGAGTAGGCTGTGGACTATTAACCATAGATTCTAAAAGCTGAGTTGCTATAAGAACTGGTTTACCAAACTTTATTGATTCATTAACAATTATTTTTTGAAGTCTAGGTATTTCTTCAAGACTATAGTGCATACCAAGATCTCCTCTAGCTACAATGACAGCATCTGCCTCACTAACTATTGATTTTAAATTTTTAATTGCATTCTTGGTCTCAATCTTAGCTATAACACCAATGTCGTCTCCACCTAATCTAGACAATAAATCTCTAAGCATTACTATATCTCTTGATACACGTACATAACTTAGTGCTAAGTAAGTAAACTCTCTTGAAACCGCGTATTTAACAGCTTCTATATCACTTGATGTAAGAGTAGGTAATCCTATCTCCTTTCCAGACACAATAAGCGTTTTCCGTGGATGGACAATTGCATCATTCAATGCTACAAGTTTGGCATGATCTATATATACTTCCTCAACTCTAAGCCTAACTCTTCCATCATCAAGCAATATAATGTCTCCTACCTCTAAGAATTCAAATAACTTATTATAATTAACTGGGACAATCTTTCCTTCGCCGAAATACTTGTTTTCAGGAAAATATTTTAGAATAACAATATCACCTTTAGATACTTTGAATGCCTTAAAATCACCTATTCTAAGCTGTGGCCCCCTTAAATCACCTATAATTACAGGATATGCATTAAGCTCGCTGGAAACTTCATTTATGACGCCTAAGTATTTATCCCATGTATTAGGATCGCCATGACTAAAGTTTATCCTAAACCCTGAAACTCCTTCTCTTAAAAAAGACTTAACCACATCATAATCGCTTGATGCAGGGCCTATGGTAACTATTATTTTTGTTCTAAGCATTCTCCATCTACTCTTTCTCAGGTTTCCCTATCTCTTCATATTCCTTAATGAATTCTTCAACAGATTTAGGTTTTGGTGTAGTTACTATGAGGTATCCTATATATCCAATTATACAAGCTATAATAAGCATTATTACTAATATGGTATATTTTATGAGTAATTCACTTAATTTAATGCCATAGACTACTCTATTGGGATCAATAATTAATCCATAGATATATAGAACTATAATTAATATAGCAATTATAATTAATAATGCACCAAAAATTTTTGAAGCCAATACATGCACCACACTATATTAGATCAATTATATCTTTAACCTTAACCCCATCTTTAATACCTATCTCTTTAGCTCTAGAAGTAGCGTTAGAAACTTCTTTCTCAAGCATTTCCTCAATACTACTAACTCCAGATACTCGAACAACAACTAGGCCAAGCTTCTCAGCAACATCGAGATTAATATATCCACACATAATAAATCCTCTCTTACCTCTAATCAGTATCAATGGAGGAGCATTAGGTAACTCGATCTCGAATCCAATAACTCCATCCTTAATGTTCTTAACCCTTAAAATAGTATTAACTTTCTCAATATCCATAATAATCCCCTATTTAAATCATGAATAAATAGAATCAAAAATATTTTACTCAAACATACCAGGCCTTAAGAAATAATCTTCCTCTGACAAAGTATTGACTAAAAGAAAGACATAGCTAAGAAATTGTTAAAAACAAGAGATAGTAGCAAAAATTATGGTGTATATAAATACGGAATTAATGCCCATGGCAAAGCATAGCCCACTGCAATTGAAACTATTTTATACTTATCAATCTTAGCTAGCCATAAAGAGCACCCGACAATTATACATAAAACTAGTGAAAGAAAGTAATGCTGAACTAAAGACAGTTCAAGACCGATATAGGAAGCTATAGTAAAACATAGTAGATTAATTGTTCCAAAAAATAACGCTACAAAGAACCATGAAGCAGCATAAACAAGCCTACCAATTCTCTCAGAAACAACAACCTCATTCATTCTATACCTACCAAGTATAATTTGTATCTAGACTTACATAAAATTTCTAAATATATTATAGAATAGTGCTAAAAAATACAACACCATTGAGTATAAAACATAATGTAGACTATTTATAATAGTTATACGTTATTAGGTTTAATGATTATTTAAGCCATGCTTTTTCACCTATTATTTCTGGATAACTACTATAGAGAGCTAGAACAACCATACTTGTTGTCTCAGTATTCATATCATGACCATTTCCTTTCAGAACAACTATCTTCCCATCTACTATCTCATAGCTAGTATATATACCACCGTAAACAGGATCTTGTGCTATAGCTATGATCTCTAAACACTTATCAAGAATATATCTGTAATCCTTAACAACATTGGAGCCAGCATAGTACAAGGCTCTATACAAGTAAACGAATAAAGCACACTTATAGACATCATAAACCTTACTTGTTTTCGTAGCACTATCATTAAAACCATATCCATCCCACATATTAGTGAGGTTAAGGAAAACCTCTTCAGCCTTAGACATGGAATCATGTAATAGATAATCAAGTGCACGATAGACAAGTAGATCAGCATATTTATACCAGTCCAACATAGGGCGAGAATAATTATAGACTTCTTTATAAATTGTTAAGTTAAAACCCAGTCTCTTTGAGTAAACAATACCATAGTTAATACTAGCTCTAGCATAAAACATATCAGGTATATCTTTTCCAAGGAGAATATCTATTTTCTCATTCCATCCACCATCATATTTATTATTTAATGTTATAAGTACTTTATCTGCTAATGGAGAGCCAAGTACTGCTAAAGCCCTAGCGGCTAAAACATTATCATTAGCAACATAGATCGTTACATTCTCTGGATAAGCTGTCGTAGCTACTCTTAAAAGCCCTGCCTCCTCAATATACTGGCTTTCAAGAAATTGTCTAAGGAGATCCCTGTCAAGCAATGGCATTGTTATCAATGTTTCATGACTAGTATTATGTATATTTTGTATTGTTATAGCTAATGACGCAATCACTATAACTAGTATAATCACCAACGGCTTCCATGTCAACCAAGACACCTTTATTTATAATTATACAATTATGAAAAATATTAATTAAATTTAAAAATCTTTTAGCCAATGACAATGATGGGCTACATGGATACTTTTCTCAAAAATTACATAATCCTATTAGATAACCAAAACATAATGTATCATTAATACATTTTTCTTAATAAGGAACTTTTATGTTATAAATATAGGAATTAGTTTGTATCTGTAAAAATACTTGTGGAGCCAGAATACCTAATGGTATATTTTCCATAGATAATAACCATACTATATGATATAGCCAAGATCATTATAACTAGTACTAGGCCTAGCCTCATATTCTTCACCAAGAAGAGAATATGCATTTATAACTTATCATGTAAACAGCTCAAAAAAGCTAGATTGTGAAGAAATGAATTATTGATAACATGAACACGTATGGTACTGTACTGCTTGCTAAAACAGTCCCTATAATTGCTAAAGCTATTTTATATTTTTCAATTTTAGCCAGTCTAAGAACTACATATACGATAGTAGCAGAAAATAACGAACCATAGATAAACACTCCATACCAAGAAAACAAAGTGAATGGCAACAGGATAAAGGGAATAAATATCAGAATAATAAAAGGTATAATCCAGATAAAGCAGCCAAAGAATAATCCCATGAGAAACCACCATGTACCATAAACAATCTTATCAATTCTCTCAGAAACAACTACTTCATCCAATATACACACCCAACATTTATCATCTATGTATTCTAGAGAAAAAATATTACGAAGCAAATTATACTTCTAAAAAAGACTTGTTCACATAGCTTTTCAATTTAAAGGATACTCGATTTTAATAGAAGTAGTGGCGGCCCGATCCCAGCTTGAGGCGGCTGCGAGGCCTCTCGGACCTCACGG
>CAZITZ010000037.1:0-11605 GCA_964542295.1 uncultured Desulfurococcaceae archaeon | reverse complement strand
TAAGGAGGAAAATAATGAATGAAATATGGAGAGATAATGTAAGATTATTTCCCGATGTCGTACCAACTTTGAAAAAGCTTAAAGAAAGACAATACATGCTCGGTATAGCTTCTTCAAGCATCGTAAGTAGGGTTAAAGAATTTCTAGAATATTTTGGAATAATCCATTATTTCGACGTTATCTCGGGTGTCATAGAAAATAAAATACTTGGAAAACCAAGACCAGATACAATACTCTATGCGATACAAATGGCTGGTACTAAGCCTTTTGAAACACTTTATGTAGGTGACATGGAAGTTGATTGCATTGCTGCTCGCAATGCAAATGTGAAATTTATTAGAATAGCTCGAAAGAAAAATAGTCCATGGAAATGCAGGCCAATAGCTACTATAAAATCTTTAACAGATCTTCTAGATCTTTTACTATAAATACATCCATAACATTATATATTATAAGAAGTTTTAATGATAATACATGCAATTCCATGTTGTTAATTCAACTAATCAAATAATTTATGATAGATAATTATATAGGGCTGCTATAATTTTCTTTTCAGCCCGCCTTAAATGTTCTAAGAATGTAGTATTAGTTGTATTAAGATATTTTGCTACCTCAATTGAGGAATGTATTCGTGGCCACTCAAAGTATCCTAGTTCATAAGCTGTAGCTAAAACTTTCTTTTCTGAAGGAGTTAGTCTGTATAATAATTGCTGGACCCTGAATTCCTTAAAGATATCTTCTGGCTGTGCTAACTTGATCCAGGCATCGGTTTCAATGGGCGAAAGATCCTTTACTAATTTCTCTAATTTTCTAATTACAGAGTACTTTGGTATCAAGATAGGATATAACTCTATTCCTTTCTTAACAACACAATCTCCAAGAATTAAGGAATTTGTAGAATATACTGCACGTAGGACACCAGTCAATTTCCTAGAAACAGCTAATCTTGCACCATAAGGGTATCGCTGAAGTACCTTAATAAACGCTGTATATTTGCTTTGCTTAAGTAGCTTAATAAGATCATCTAGTACATATTTAGCGTTTTCATGGTAAAATTCTAGCGTTAAATATGTTGTAGAACCTATTAATGCAATCATTTTCCACATTATCTTGACATCAGGCCATTTCTCACCAAATTTCTCCCAACAAGAACCAATATGTTTCACATAAAGATATCCAAAGATATCCTTCATAATTTTTACCTTAATATATAGGTAATTTCGATTTGAATATTCTTGGTATATCATTTATAAATTTTTCTTTTAAATATTTTTTTGGTGGAAAATATTGCCCACTACATTAGTGGCTTTCCTTGTATTATTAATAGTCTACTTGATTGGAATAGCCATTGGTGTATGGTATTTTATCTATGGAGCTAAAGAAGAGGTGGTAAGTGAATGAATGAAGCCGGAATAATAGTTATTGCATACCTTATATCAACTATTATAATAGGTATTATAACGGCAAAGTACATGAAGACTCTTGCGGACTACATTGTAGCTGGCCGTAGATTGGGTCCATGGCTTGTAGCTTTAGCATTCAATTCGACGGCTTTAAGTGGATGGCTAATATTAGGAGTTAGTGGCTGGGCTTATAGACAAGGCTTTCAAGCTGCATGGACGCTATGGGGCAGTGGATGTTTTGCAATTCTCGCTAGCTATATAGTACTAGGCAAATATATTAGGAGGTTTTCAAAAATAACTGATTCATTAACAGTTCCTGACATGCTCGAACTAAGATACTATGATCAAAAGAAACACATTATTAGATGGTTATCTGCTATAATAATATTCATTTCAACATTGATCTACATGGGTGGACTGGAAGCATCTGTAGCAAAAGGCTTTAACTACGTATTTGGATTAGGTAAAACAGAATCAGTTATATTAGCAACAGCTATTGTAGTACTATATACTTTATTAGGCGGTATATTAGCAGCTGCATGGACTGATGTAATACAAGGCATCTTAATGGTTATAACATCGGTTATGTTATTGGTAGCAGGCTTTAAGGCTGCTGGTGGACTAGAATTGTTTGCAAAAGCTGATGCAATAGCTACTCAAGATCCAAGTTTCGTACTTACCCCATGGCAATCGGCATCTGTCGTGTTCTATGGTATAAGCTTGATCTTGTTTGCATCAATCCTCTCTTATATGGGTCAGCCACAGCTATTAAATAAGTTTATGGCGGCTAAAGACGATCCTACTATTAGAAAAGCAAGTCTCATTTCATTAATAACTCAAATAGTGCTTTTCATAGGTGTCTTCATAGCTGGAATAGCTGCCAGAGTTGTCTGGATGGATAAGTCTTTATTACCAAATGCTGATACAGAGCTTGCTGCACCGTTTCTTGTAGAAACTCAGCTTGGACCCCTTGCTGTGGGCATACTTTGGGCTGGTACATTGGCTGCTGTAATGTCTTCAGCGGATTCATTAATGGTCATGGCTACTTCCGCTATTGTTAATGATCTCTATTACAAGGTGTATAATCCAAGGGCGTCGCAAAAACATTTGGTATTACTTAGCAGAATTGTAACTATAATAATAGGTATACTTGCTATTATAATAGCTTTTCAGCCAATGCTACTGCTATGGAGTATATGGCTTGGTTGGTCAGGTTTAGCCATATTCGTGACACTTATTCTACCGGGACTATTCTGGAAGAGGGCTACAAGAGAAGGAGCTATAGCAGCCTTAATAGTGAGCTTTGTAACTGGTGCCATATGGGTATACTTTGGACTACATAAAACTATAGCACATGTTGCAATGCCATCATTACTTGCTGGATTTATAACAATTATAGTGGTTAGTTATCTGACGAAAGAGCCTCCTAAGGAGATCATGGATTTAGTTGAAAGGGTAAAGAAAGGAGCTGGATAAGTATCTCCATGATATGTTAAAAGGGATCAGGATATGAGAATAGAGAGAATAATACATGTAGTTGATACACACACGCAAGGAAATCCTACTAGAGTAGTTATTGGCGGGTTTCCATACATTCCTGGAAAAACCATGATTGAAAAAATGAATTATGTGAAGAAGTATTTAGATGATCTTGTTAATGGTATAATTTGGGAGCCACGTGGCCATGATGATATGGGAGCCGCGATCATTGTTCCTCCAGTATCCCAAGAGGCCGATTTAGGCGTTATATTTAGAGGAGCTACGGAATACTTGGCAATGTGTGGACATGAAACAATAGGTGTTGTTACAGCAGTTATTGAAACGGGAATTGTTAAGATGGAAGAACCAATTACTACTGTAACTCTTGATACACCTGCAGGTATAGTAGTAGCTAAGGCTAAAGTAAAGGATGGAAGTGTAATGAATGTTACACTTAGGAATGTTCCTTCATTCTTGTATATGGAGAATTGTTCAGTTAATGTTCAAGGACTTGGTGAAATTGTTGGAGACATAGCTTTTGGTGGTAACTTTTATTTTTTAGTTGATACCAGTAAAGTGGGCATAGACATTGAAACTATTGAAATTGATAAATTAATAAATATAGCTAATAAGTTAAGAGAGGCTGTTAACAAAACTTACAAGGTATCTCATCCATTGATCCCTGCAATTAATGAGATCAATGCCACGGTCTTCATAGCTCCTCCCTCCCATCCTAAGGCCGATCGTAAACTGATATATATTAGAGGAACTCATATAGATAGATCTCCATGTGGAACTGGTACTAGTGCTGTTATGGCCTCATTCTATACAAAGGGCCTTCTTAAGAAAGATGTTTTCATAAGTGAGAGTATTCTAGGCACTCTCTATAAAGGAAAAATTGTTGGCAAAACTAGGATTGGTGAGTTTAATGCAATTATCCCTGAAATTACAGGGAAGGCTTGGATCCATGGCTTTAACACGATAATGATAGATCGTACTGATCCGTTTAAATATGGTTTCAGATTGCGAGAGAGGATCATGAAACCAATAGGTATTGATCCATACTCATGGATAAGTGATGATGGTGAAGAAGATGGTTAAGAGAATATGGAATCATCCAATACTAGGAGAATTCAAACCTAAAAAACAAATTATTTTTTATCTGGATAATATCGAGATAAAGGCATATGAAGGAGACTCTATTGCTAGTGCCCTTTGGGCGAATAATATTAAAGTTTTTAAATATAGTGAAAAATATCATGAACCAAGAGGTCTTTATTGTGCCATAGGACTTTGTAATTCTTGTACTATGATAGTTGAAGGAATTCCCAATGTAAGAACATGTATTTTCCCTGTAAAACAAGGTCTTCATGTGAAGCGTTCTAATGGGAGATAGCTATGAAGGATGTATATGATGTTGCTATCATTGGTTCCGGACCAGCTGGATTAGCTGCTGCAATAGAAGTTGCAAAACATGGCTGTAAAAAAGCTGTAATTTTAGATGAGAATTTTAGGCCAGGGGGCCAACTCTTTAAACAAATACACAAGTTCTTTGGCTCTAAAGAGCAATATGCTGGAATAAGAGGATTTGTAATTGGAGAAACTTTAATGAATGAAGCAAAGGATCTAGGCGTAGAGATTTTATTGCGTACTAGTGTAATAGGACTATTTAATTCTAACTATGATGTTAAAACAATAGGTATTTATAGCCATGATAAGGGAGTTCGAGAAATTAAAGCAAAAAGGATTATTATAGCAACAGGTGCTAGAGAAAACGTTATAGCTTTCCCTGGATGGACTTTGCCCGGTGTTATGGGGGCTGGAGCAGCTCAAACGCTGATGAACATATATAGGGTGTTGCCAGGAGAACGTGTATTAATGATCGGATCAGGTAATGTTGGTTTAATTGTTACTTATCAGCTACTTCAGGCCGGAGCTAAAGTGGTTGGGATTGTTGAGGCTATGCCTAAAGTAGGAGGATGGGGGGTACATGCAGCAAAGATTTTAAGAATGGGTGTTCCAATTTTCCTGTCACATACAATCAAAGAAGCCATTGGTAAAGAATATGTGGAGAAAGCTGTTATATGGGAAATAGATAGGAATTGGAAGCCGATCAAGGGTACAGAGAAGGTATTTGAAGTTGATCTTATATGTTTGGCAGTGGGTATGATACCTAATATTGAATTAACTAGAATGGCGGGATGCGAGCACATATATATTAAGGCATTAGGTGGATGGGTGCCGCTTCATAATATGGGAATGGAGACAACTGTGAAAGGTGTATATGTTGCAGGGGATGTAGCTGGAGTTGAAGAAAATAGTGTAGCTATAGAAGAAGGCAGATTAGCTGGCATTTCTTGTGCCGAAGCTTTGGGCTTAATCGATTCTAAAGAGGCTGTAGAGTATAAAGATACAATTTGGAAAAGACTAGACGAACTGCGATCGGGTCCTTTTGGAGAACATAGAAAGAAAGCAAAGTATCTCATTTTGCAAGAATATGAAAAGAGGATGAAAACATGAGTGAAACCAACAAAAGAGTATTGGGAGTAAATATAATTGGCATACCTACTGAGGAGGAATATTGGAATTGTCCAGGCGTACCATCAGAGAAGAGAATGCTCAAGGGTCCAGTAGCAGTTATAGAATGTTTTCAAGAGATTCCATGCAATGTATGTGAAGATGCATGTCCCTTTGGAGCTATAAAAGTAGGCCATCCAATAACTAATTTGCCCGTGTTAGATGAAGATAAATGCAAAGGCTGTAAATTATGTATACCAATATGTCCTGGCCTAGCTATTTTTGTTGTAGACTTAAGCCGGGAAGGAGAGGCAAGGATCTCTCTTCCTTATGAATTTTTACCTGTTCCCTCTGTAGGTGAGGAAGTAGATGCACTTGATCGATGGGGGCGAGTTGTTGCTAAGGCAAAAGTCGTTCAAGTATTATATAGTGAAAAATTTGATAAGACATATATTATTACAATATCGGTACCTAAGAAGTATGCTTTTTTCGTAAGATCAATAAAGGTTAGGAGGTGATATTTTGAAGCGTTCTCTGATAATATGTAGATGCGAAGAAGTTACTGAAGAGGAAATTAGAGAGGCTATTCGTAAAGGGGCACGTAGTATTAAGGAGATAAAGAAAATGACAAGGGCTGGAATGGGTATTTGTCAAGGTAAAATATGTTCATTACTTATTGCTAGAATTCTTGCTGAAATGACTAATAAGAAACTATCAGAAATAGAATTGGATACTCCTAGACCGCCTCTTCGTCCTATACCTTTAAATGGCTTCAAAGGAGGTGAGAAAGAATAATTCTTAGAGGAGGAAGAACAATATATGGAAACTTTATTGGAATCCTCATGTTAAAAACAAAATTCCCCCGGATACCTGGTGATATTGGTAACTTTTCTACATTTAATTTTCCAGTAGTCTATAGGATTGTAAGAGAGGCAGGAATAGACAATGTAGCTAGAAAAACCGATATCGGATTGTTGGATGCATTCATAAGGGAGGCTAAGGAACTTGAAAATATGGGTGCGAAAGCTATTACGACATCCTGTGGATTTCTATCATTATTCCAAGATGAACTTGCTAGATCTGTTAGAGTACCATTGTTTACATCAAGTCTTTTACTAGTTCCATTAGTGAGTATGATGATTGGAAAAAGAAAAGTTGGCATAATTACAGCAAATTCAGAAAATCTAACTAGGAAACATTTAGAAGGAGCTGGAATAGATCCTTCAGTACCTATTGTTATAAAAGGTTTAGAGGATAAAAAAGAATTTTCCAAGATGATTTTAAATGATAACCCAGTAGGTGATATTGCTAAAATAAGAGAGGAAGTAAGGGATGCTGCTAGAGAATTAGTTAGAGAAAATCCAGATGTGGGAGCTATTGTTCTTGAATGTACAAATCTACCTCCATACGCTAAGATTATTCAAGAAGTTACCAATTTACCTGTATTCGATATTACGATATTGACTAACATGGTTTACAATTCTTTGAACAGAAAAGAATTCGTACCTAATATTATATGGTGATATCATGGAAAAAGTATTAAAAAGTGAAGTAGTCGTAATTGGTGGGGGAGTAATTGGTTCCTCAATAGCATATTACCTGTCTAAACAAGGAGTCAGCGTTATACTGCTTGAAAAAAGAGGTATTTGTTTAGGAACTTCAGGCGCTTGCGATGGATTATGCTTTGTTCAAACGAAAAAACCAGGAATTATTTCAAAACTAGCATTGGAAAGTTTTAAGGAATTTGAAAAACTTGGCAAAAGTCTTCCTCACCCAATATATTATCAAAGAAAAGGTGGACTAGTTCTCATAGAGAACGAGTTTGAAAGAAAAATTATGGAGGAGTTTGTCAATAGACAGAGAGAACACGGCATAGATATTCGCCTAATAGATCTTGAGGAAGCTAAGAAATACTGTCCGCTCATTTCAGATGATTTAGCTGGTGCAACCTATTCTCCGCTTGATGGCCAAGTAGATCCTATACATTTGAATATTGCGTTCCTAGAAGGTATTAGAATGTATGGTAATGAAATAATCTTTGGATCAGAAGTTGAAAAAATAGTTGTTGAGAACAAGAGTGTCAAGGAGGTTAAGACGAAAAATGGTTTAAGAATAAAAACAGACATAGTCGTGAATGCGGCTGGTGTAGAGTCTCCTCTTATAGGTAAAATGTTGGGTATCAATATACCAGTTATACCGAAAAGAGGACAATTATTGGTTACTGAAAAATTGCCTCCATTGATTAAAGTCCCTATTTTAAATGCTAAGTACATATGTGTAAAGCTTAATCCGGATATTTTGAAGGATATGGATGAGAAAATGAAAAGAATGGGTGTAGGCCTTGTTGTAGAACAAACAGAAGCAGGTACGATATTAATTGGAAGCACGAGGGAATACGTGGGGTTTAATAAAAATGTTACATTCGATGGAATGAAATTAATGGCTAGAAATCTACTTAGGTACCTACCAAAACTTGGAACATTTAACATCATACGAGCATTTGCTGGTTTAAGGCCATCTACACCCGACGGATACCCTATATTAGGTCCTACTAAAAAGATCGAAGGCTTCATAGTTGCTACTGGCCATGAAGGGGATGGTATCGCGTTATCCCCTATTACGGGAAAGTTAATCTCGGAAATCATTATAAGAGGAAAAAGTTCTATCCCAATTGATCTTTTTTCACCTGATCGTTTTAATTAATTCATATAGGTGATAGCATGAAAGCTTCGAAAGCCCTATTAGAAATGTTAAAACAATATGAAGTTAAACACGTTTTTGGATTACCTGGAGAAACAACTCTATCATTATACATGGAATGGCATAACTATCCAGAGATCACGCATATAATGGCAAGGGATGAAAGAAGCGCTTCATTCATGGCAGACGCATATGCTAAAGTATCCTTTAAACCGGGGTTATGTGAGGGTCCAAGCGTAGGCTCTACTCATCTTATTCCAGGTGTTGCAGAAGCATATAAATCATCTACTCCTATGATCGTCATAACAACAGATATACCACTACATTTAGAGAAAAAGAATATGTTGACAGGACTTGATCAAACATCATTATATAGGGGTATAACTAAAGAAACGATCACTATAACAAAAAGTATTGAAATACCGCATATAATACGAAGAGCTTTTCGCATGGCAACAACTGGAAAGCCCGGTCCTGTCCATATACGGATTCCAATGGACATTCTTGAAGAGGAAACTGAAATAAACGATATATATGCGCAAAAAGACTTTACAGTCTATCCAGGGCATAGGCCTATTGCGAATATAGAGAAAATAAAAGAGGCTATTAAGCTATTGTTGTCAAGTGAAAAGCCAGTTATTGTTTGCGGCCAAGGAGTATTGTATTCCCAAGCTTGGGATGAGGTCATAGAACTCGCTGAGCTTTTAGGTATACCTGTTGGTACAACAATGACTGGAAAGGGCAGTTTTCCAGAAATACATCCATTATCCATAGGAGTTATTGGGGCTCGTGGTGGAACTAGTTTTTCAAATAAAATAATAAAAGAAGCTGATCTCATATTCTATATAGGATGTAACACAGACTCGGCTGCAACTGATAAATGGACTCTGCCTTCATTTAAAGAAGGGAAGAAAATTATTCATCTGGATATAAGCGAGGCGGAGGCAGGAAACAACTATCCTACTGAAGTAATTTTAATAGGTGATGCAAAGGCAACACTAAGAATAATGATAGATCTTATAAAAAGTAGTGTGAAGAAGGAGAAATATAGTGAAAAACCTCTAATAAAACGTATTCTTAAAGAGAAACAAGAATTTGAAGAAAAACTGAAAGAATACATGGAACTCAAGGATACGTTTGTGAATCCTCTTAAATTCATAGCCGAATTATCTAAGAACGTTCCTTCAAACCATGTCATTGTTACTGATCCAGGTGTTAGTGCAATTTATACATCAGCATTCTATAAAGTTAAGCAGGCAGGCAGAACCATTATATTTAATTATTCACTAGGGTCATTGGGTTATGCGATACCCGCATCTGTCGGAGCTTATTTCGCTAGGCCAAATAGCTGTATAATTGCTTTAACTGGTGATGGGAGCTTTGGATTTGCTGCTGGTGAATTGGAAACAATTAGCAGAATTGGAGGAAACATAAACATTATACTATTTAATAATCAAAGCTTTGGATGGATAAGAGCTTCAATATTCTTCAAATATGGCCCTAAATACTTTGCAACAGAATTTAAGCCCATTGATTACATAAAAATTGCTGAAGGATTCGGATTTGAGGCATTTAGAATAGTTAGATCAGATGATATAGAGAAAGTTCTTCGTAGGACCCTATATTCTACTAATCCATCGTTTATAGAAATTGTTGTAAGGCCTGAGGATAAGCTTGTTCCACCAGTCCCCAGCTGGGTAATGAAAGCCAAGGAAATGGGTATAAAATATATATATTAATTTTTAAAGATAATACCAATAAGTAGGCTATGAATTCATGCTAAACAAAGTTAAAAATATGAAATCCCCTATCCATTAAATTCCAATTTTTTATGTATATGTTTATTGGTGTTAGTATTGGGTATAATAGCTCCTGAGGACTTATCAAAGATATTTAATATTCCATTGGAAGAACTAGACTGTGCTGGTCTGAGATTGACATTATCTAATGTATATAATATAGATTCTACTGGAATGATCGAAATTAATGGGAAAAAACTCCCTAAATATGTTGAAGTAAGACCAGTAAATAATATATTTCATTTAAAGCAAGGAGCTTATCTCATAAAGTATAATGAGTATATACGAGTACCTTCAGATACTATAGCATTAGCTATACAGAGATCTAGTTTATTGAGAATAGGAGCATCTCTTTATACAGCTGTATGGGATCCTGGTTATGAGGGAAGAGGCTCTGGTTTATTAGTAGTTCATAATAAAAATGGAATATATATTGAAAAAGGTGCACAAATAGCTCAGCTTGTATTTATTAGAATGAATAAGCCAACCAAAAAATTATACCGAGGCAGCTATTTTAGAGAAAAATAGATTTACATATTCTCAAGACTATATATGAATTCATTCATGTAATCTTTTATAGGAGCTATCTCATCTTTCCATGGTTCGAGGAGTTCCCATGCCTTATCTGGATTTTCAGCTATTTTAGTAAGTATTTTAAGCATATTACAATATTCTTCATCGGCTCCATCTATAGCTCTACAAATGCTTATAGGATCTATCTCATATTCTAATGGTTCTATTATATTAGCCTCTTCTTCAATAAGGGGTAATCCATAGTAAGTAGGATTGATCCCATTTGTATATAGTGCCATAGAAACTGCATTGATCTCTTCTTTACTAGGTTCTGTACCCAGCCATAATTTCAAGATCTCATAGTCTCCCTCAATAGTTCTCGATACTAAATAGCCGAAGTCTAGATCTTTTAATCTATATGAAATTATTTTCGGCAATGTATCAAGTAATAATCTCATGGGGTCAGAGGTTATAGTGTAATTAGATAATTGTGTTATTGATTCCTTAATTGAATCAACATAGATCTTGTCTAGATCCATTTTATAAACAGCAGTATATGAGAGGACACCTTCACTAATTACACCTGTGGGAATAATGCTTTTACCTAGTATTTCATGTATGATCCCTGATATAGTCCATCTAGGCTCTTCTTTATTGTAGTAAACTATGGCTCTTCTATTATCCAATAATTTATGCGTTGTTAAATACAATATTAAATACCATGAATATGTTCTATATGGTTTAGTAACTATTATTTGATCGAGTTTTTCCAATCCCTTTTCAATAAACGCTCTTATATCCTCTTTTAGATGGGCTCTAAAATAATTAATTATAAATCTCTTTTCTTTCTCTTCAATGCCAGTAAGCTTTAAGCCCAATTCGCTACTAACATAACCCATTCATAGCACCTATTTAATCCATCCTTGAGAGATTATTATCTACCAATACTAGTTAATTAAGGATTATGCTTGTATGAATAGGAAGGGATCTAACGGAAGATATTATCTATAGCTATTTATGGAGCCTTGACACAATAGTATAAACTATAATATTGATCTCTAATGTATTAATTAGTTTTTTAGGAGGTCTCTTGCCTTTATATTTGGCTGGAATAGGATCACTGCAATACATAGCCTCGCTGAGTTCTCCCCTAATAATTACTGGTGGAAGAATAGCTGCTGCTCTAGTTTCTCC
>CAZITZ010000036.1:2833-11683 GCA_964542295.1 uncultured Desulfurococcaceae archaeon | reverse complement strand
TCTAGCTGCCTGTAGAAGAGCCATGACCTGGAATCTACCTACTCCTGCAATTATGAGCTTTCTTTCAATATCCTTATCCATATCTTATACCCATACTATGATATCTATTGATCTTCTATTTCAAAGTAAGCTATTTAGCCTAGATACTTCATCGGGTTTAATCGCTCTAATGACTCTAGTAGTTCTATTCTCTTCCTGCCTACATTAATTATCTTCCCCATTTCAAAGTAGATCAATAAGTATACCACTAATGATATAATGAATTGGGCTACAACTCTACCTATAATAAGCAATATACCATATAGTTTAAGAACTTCATTCTTAATATCCTCTCCTAATCTAGATAGTAGCAAGTATTCGCCAATAACGCCTATAATAGACGATACTATCGAAATAATAAGAACTATAATTAATAATACACTTGATAATAAATCATATACTCTAAAGAAACCATGAACCTTGAATAGATTAATCATGAGACTAAGAATTACATATAAGGCTATTGGAGATGAAATATATCCCAATATGTATCCTATAGTGGATAATAAATAAGGAGAATAATACCTATCTCTTCTAAATTCTAACAATCTAATAAAGGCTTGTCTCAGGTAAAATAGAATTATAAAGATCCCTATAAAACTATAAACTACCGATATCGGTATAGATACTAGCATTAAGAATCTAAAGTATTCTTCAATGGCACGTGGAGGCTCGATTACGTTATGATGAACCGACATAAGATGAAACATTCTTACATATGTTAAAGCATAAAATATGACATAAAGAATCATACTCGCAACAATTAATAAAGCAGTATACAGGCAATATTTTCTATAGTAATCAAGAGCTTGTAAAGGCAAACCTTTGGGTAGTCGCATAACTTATCCCATTTAGTAACTATGTATATGCTAAGATAAAATTTTCTTAAAATAAAAATTTATTCTTTTACCTAATAAGTTGTTATTTCCATTATTTTCTTAAATAAATTATGAATTTCTTGTTCTCTACTATCAATGATCATGTTGCATGGTCTATGGTCCTTTAATTCATTGCAATGGAATCTTAATTTTTCTAATAGAATGTTTAGCTCATTAACAGTTGTTAATACTGTCATCTGATCAATATTGGTACTGCTCAAGATATAATTAATAATATCGTTGATATATTGATTAATTATATCACTAAATCTAGTATTATGTAGAGTATCTTTGGGAGAATGTGTATCAATGAGAATATTGAGTAATCGGGACTTGAATAATATACAGTCTTTTTCACAGGAGTATTTTCTTATACTTGAAAGTAATGGAATTAAAGCATTTACTGGAAACATACTTAAAGGCCCATAGAATAAGGCTTCTATTAGATCTTTAATACCCATATAGTCATCATTAATATTGTTCCACACCTTATTAATTAGGTCTTGGCTATATTTCTCTATAATTACTCTCTTATTAGCAATAATGAGATACTCCCATAGTGTAAGCAGATCCATTGATAAATACATTTTATCATTATAGTACTTTAAAATATTGTCTGGATGTACGTCTTTAACTATTTTATTTACTATTTGTTCATCAAAGACGGCTCTAGTGAGATCTATTACTTTATCTATTGAAGCATCAGCTTTAAACGAACGTAAGAACTCAACTGCAAACAAATATTTGTTTGAATCTATTGGTTCTAATAAATAAGTCTTTATAGTTTCTACAACATTATCTATATCGCATTTTCTCCTACTACATTCCCATGCTAATACCCATGGATTATCGTATTCCAAAGCTTCTGCCTCTTCATATGTATTTGTTTTATACATGGTTTTCCCTACTAATAAAGACTTAATAGAATAAATCTTAATTTAATACATAATATTAATAATTACGTGGATGCTGAAAATGCTTACTGAAAGTGATATTATAAAAATTAAAAAGTTATGTAAGGAATTAAGTAAGCAAGGTATAAATTGTAATGCTGAACCTGATGAGTTCATAACTTATTTAACTGCGACATCATATGAAACTGATTCCTTTACAACTAGGGACATCTTAGATAATAAGTATCTATTAATACATGAATTAATAGAGATAACCATACTTAAGAGCAAAGGATATAGTATTGATAAAGAGGTATTTAAGAAGGCTTTTCCAGATAGTTATGAAGCACATTTAGATGCTATAGATCTAGAACTTTATATTGCATCTAAAAATGGAGATTTTGATTGGATTAAGAAGAGAATTAATGATTTAAGAACCTATCTTGACGATCCATTATTACCAATACACCTTGTTGATAAAGTAAAGAATATTATTAACAGATATAGAGCTCTTATAAGATAATTTATTTATCCCATACGTGTAGAGCTTATATAAAAGAAATAGCTATAGGTTGAAGATATTTGGCTATATCTCTATATCATCCAAAGTCTCTGTATAGGCGAATACTATTTCTTGAAGCAGCAAGTATCTTGAAACGATATAGACTTTATGACGTAAGTATCTCTGACAATATAGTTAAAATACCTTGTACTCTTGAGAGTGGAAGTAAAAGTATTGTGATAAAACTTGAAGCATATAGTGGAAATTATTGTAATCAGGCAATGGGGTTCCTATATATCGATATGAATAGAGATGCTATTGTATATTTAAATGGTAGACCCCACTATGGATATGATAAGTATCATAAATACATACCAATAGACAATCCCTGCATAGAGAATACTGTTGAGTTAAAGATGTATACTACATACACTTCTGGTGAACATAGTGAGATATTCAAGATTAATCATATAGACTATATTGTAGTATTAAAAGACTTGTGGAGCCTTGCTAAAAGACTTAGATACTTACTTGAAGTAATAGATCTATTTAAAGATCATTGGATAGCTTATGAACTATCGAAAATACTTAGGGAAACATTGGATCATGTCTATGTAGATACAATTACTATGGAATCTCTAAAGGCAATAATAGATCTTCTCGACCCTTCTCTTGGAACTTATCGTGAATTAGTTGATGATCTGAAAATATTACTTCGAAATAAAAGTAAAGAATTATGTAAAGCTGGTTTAAGAAGGCCTGATTACGATAGACTATTGAAGAATTCGGCTCTAGCAAGGAAATATCTTGATGATAATCTTTTAAAATTGAATGAGAAGTATTGGAGAGAGGGATCAGTTTATGTAGTTTCACATGCCCATATAGATGCTGCTTGGCTATGGAGCTGGCATGAGACTATAGGCAAGATTGCTCGGACAGCATTAAATGTACTATATGCTTTACGTGGGAGAAATGATCTAGTATTCGTACAGAGTAGTGCCTTATACTATAAATGGCTAAAAGAATACTATCCAGATATTTATAGCAAGGTAATAGATGCTATGGCAAAGGGTATCTGGGAACCTGTGGGAGGTATGTGGGTAGAAAGTGATATGATCTTAACACCACTAGAATCTATTATTAGACAATTCTTTTATGGACAAAGATTTTTCATGGAAAATTTTGGCATGAAATCAAGAATTGCATGGTTACCAGACAGCTTCGGATTTAATCCCATATTGCCACAGATCATGAAGAGTGCTGGAATAGAATATTTTACAACTCATAAGCTTTGCTGGAATAAATACAATGAATTTCCATACCATATTTTTAAGTGGAAGGGTTTAGATGGTACAGAAATAGTTTCGCAACTAATATTATTGGGTTATGGAACTGATGTTAAGCCTTCACTACTTAAAAGGCTTTGGGACGAGTTTAAGGAAAAACATATCTTTCCTAAACCCATGTATGTCTTTGGCTATGGTGATGGAGGAGGAGGCATTACATTAGAGCATGTTGAGAAAATAGATCTTTACCGTGTAACTCCTCTACTCCCTAAGATTGAGACAGGGAAACTCAATGAATACATTAATGAAATTATAAAGAGATCCAGTGAACTTCCCATATGGAGGGGAGAATTATATCTTGAAATGCATAGAGGAACATATACTACTAATTTAAGGATTAAAAAACTTGTCTATGAAGCAGATAAACTCTTAAGATATGTAGAAACTTTATCAGCTATAGCATATTCTCTTGGATACAATTATCCACTTGAAGAAATAGATCGTTTATGGCACGTATTATTATTAAATGAGTTCCACGATATACTGCCAGGTTCTTCAATTAACAGTGTTTATAGGACATCGTATAGTGAACTAGGGAAATTAATTGAGCGATCTAGGAAATTAATTGAGGAGGCTATAGAAAATATTTCTAAACATTATCAAATCTCAGGCATACTAGTATTCAATCCCTTACCTTGGAATGTAAGAACATATATTGAGTTGAAACTTGATAAAAACCTTGTTCCAATAGATCAGAACGGTAATCCATTAGCTATTCAAAAGAATAAGGATAAGATTATTGTAGAATTAGATTTAGAGCCACTAAGCCTAACTTCTCTAGGTCTTATAGAGACACATTATCCCAAGGAAGTACATAGGGATGGAGTAAAAGTAGAAGAGCTTGATAAAGAAATCATTGTTGAGAATAAATATTATCGTGTCATAGTAGGGAAAGATGGAGTCATTAAGTCATTATATGATAAGGAATTAGGGGATGAAGTAATTGAGAGGCCTAGTAATGTATTAATAGCGTATGAGGATAAGCCTCATGAGTGGGATGCTTGGGATATAGATGAGGACTATGAGAAATTAAGATGGGTAATAAACTATGAAACGAGTCCTGAAATTATAGAGCAGGGTCCATTGAGAGTTATTATTAGGTTTAAATGGAGGTATAGGGATTCAACTATAGTTCAGGATATGATAATGTATTCTAGTCGTAAGGAAATATTATTTAAGACAGTATTTGATTGGCATGAGAGGAATATTTTAGTTAAAACATGGTTTTATCCACGAATATATACTGGTTATGCATACTATGATATGGGAGCTGGTTATCTAACTAGACCTACTCATAGAAATACTAGTTGGGAAAGAGCAAAGTTTGAAGTATATAAGCATAAATGGGTTGCATTAAGAAATGATGCATATCTATTTTCTATTATTAGCCATGAACGAAACGGTGTTTCCGTTAAAGAAAATGAAATTGGTTTATCTCTCCTAAAATCACCATTATACCCTAATCCCTTAAGTGATTATGGACACATAGATACATACTATGCAATAACTACCCTGGATTCTGATAAGATATATGAATTAAATAAAATAGCTTATGAGCTAATGAACCCTCCATACGTTATTGATAAGGGTAAGTATATGGATAGAATGTACTCGATATCATTTATCAAAGTCCATGGAGAAGCCATCATAGAGAATATCAAGAAATGTCATGATAAAGATAATTGCATTATTATTAGAATATACAATCCAGTTAATAAGGACGTAAATGTTGCTTTAAGACCTTGGATAAGAATGGTTAAGGCCTATAATTCAAATATATTGGAGCACGATATTGAAGAGATAGATGCTGATAAAGATAAGATCGTGGTCAAGTTCCGGCCATTTGAAATAAAAACTATTAAGATCTATTTTAGATAATACTATTCCTACAATCACTTGGTAATGTGACGCAGTTTAGTTGACGATATATTGTCATATTTTGTAATATGACTAATTATTTTGTATTTCATAAAATATTTTAATATTTACTTGAATTCTCTTCAATTAGGTGTCTCTATGAGCGAATGTATTGTTGAAACACGCGATCTTGTAAAGATTTATCCAGGGGGAGTCAAAGGAGTAGATGGAGTTAGTTTCTGCGTAAGAAAAGGAGATATCTTTGGCTTAATAGGACCTAATGGAGCTGGTAAGACAACTACTCTTCGTATACTAGCTACTATTTTACAGCCAACAAGTGGCCAGGCATATGTAGCTGGATATGATGTTGTTAAGCAAGCGAGTATGGTTAGGAAAGTTATTAGTTACTTACCAGAGGATGCTGGAGCTTATAAGTATCTTACTGGACTCGAATTTCTAGAGTTTATTGCAAACTTCTATGCTAGAAACGAAGATGAAAAGATAAGGATCATACGTGAAGGCGTTACATTAAGTGGTCTTGGTGATCGCTTAAAGGATAAGATTAAGACATATAGTAAAGGTATGTTGAGGAGACTCCTAGTTGCAAAGACATTAATGATAAGGCCTACCCTAGCAATACTTGATGAACCAACAAGTGGATTAGATGTTGTTAACGCAGTTATGGTTAGAGATGCAATTAGGAAATACGCGCATGAGAAAGGCGTTACTGTTCTACTTAGTAGCCATAATATGCTTGAAGTAGAATACTTATGCGATCGAGTAGCGATCATACATAAAGGGAGAATTATTGCTGAAGGCTCTCCTCGACAACTTATAGAAGAGCATAATGTTGAGAATCTCGAGGAAGTATTTGTTAAACTCGTAGGAGGTGGAGTTAGATGAGTACTTTCTTTAATTTATTGATTAAAGAACTTAAGAGCATTATTCGTGACCCAAAGATGCTTATAGCTATGTTTGTTGTACCACTTATCATGATCGGTATAATGTATGGTGTTATGGCAGCTGCAATGCAGGAACAGGCAAAACAGGTTGAAAAAGAATCAAAAATAGTTGCCATAATAGATCTTGATCATGGGCCTTGGTCTCAACGATTTATTGACTATCTAGAGTCTATAGGTATTAGCGTGAAACTTGTTAAAAGTATTAGTGAGACAAATATAGCTGATCTAATGGAGAGACTGGGCGTTAAAATACTCTATGTTATACCTAGTAATTTCAGTGATGCATTGACAGCTAATAAAACCGCAATTATAGAATACTATGTATTATTAAAATCATTGACATTAGGTGAATTTGGACTAGGAGCATCTGCTGAAGGATTAATTGATAGCTTTGCCGAAAACATTACTAGGTCCATTATAACTAGAGAAGGAATACCGAAAGAATTTATTGAACACCCAGTTAATGGAAGTATTAGAGCTATTGTTGGTAATAAGGTATTTACTAGGCCTGAACAAGTATTTATGGGAGTATTTATGATTAGCTTCATTATACCTTTAGTGGCATTTTTAATGCTTATATTTATTATACAGTTTGCCGTAACGAGTATGGCTGTTGAGAAGGAAGAGAAAATGTTTGAAACACTATTGACATTACCGGTCAATAGATTGACTATAATTGGTGTTAAATTACTCGTATCAGTTATAATAGGTATTGCTTATGTAGCCATATATGGCTTTATACTTGTATGGTTTTTTACAGGATCAATTACAGTAACTTCTGGGACCACTACTAGTGTAAACGTACTTGATATACTTCCTCCTGCAACAACTTATTATCTAGGCTTAGGATTAATTGGTGCAGTAATCTTCGGATTATTATTGGCTATGGTTCTAAGCTTGTTTGCCGAAGACGTACGTACAGCACAGCTTATATCAAATTATGCGCTAATGCCTCTCATCTTCATGTTCTTCATACCAATGTTTATAGATATAAGTGGGTTACCATATACAGTTAAAACGATTTTGTCCATGATTCCTCTAGCCAATATAGGATTTATTCCGAAACTATCAATGCTAGGTCACAATGAATTAGCAATGCTTGCAGGAATATCAAATATAGTATATGCAACTATAGCATTAACACTAGCATATAAAATTGTTAATACAGAGAAAATATTTACAGCAAAGTTCTTTAAGAGAATAAAGAAGAAAAAATAATCACTATTTTCTTAAGACCACTACTGCTCACTTTTGATTAAAAACACTCAATAGTGTGACCAATTCAATATAGTATATGGTGGAATGAATGAGTGAAGAAAAACTACCTAAGAAACACCATGAAGAAGAAGAAGTAGAAACTCTCCGTGAAATCTTTGCAGCGATATCTGGCTTCTTAAGAGACGTTAGAGAACCCCTAAAAGATCTAATAAATGTACTTGTTGATGCATTAAATGGTGAAAAAATAGGTAAGGAAGTTGCAGCTTTCTATAATACATTGATAAAGAACGGCGTTCCTGAAGAACTTGCTAAAGAGATGACAAAGGAATTCTTCAATAAGAAACTTGAATCAGCACCTAGTGTGGGTAAAATGTTAAGTTCATTTACGGGTATGATGAGAAAGCCAAAGATTATTGTAAGAAAGGAGGGCAAGGAAGGAGAAGAATCTAGGGAAGATATAAAGCAATAACTTTTTTCCCAATATTTAAAGAACCGGCCTCCCTTTCGTGATAGGTGGTATTTTTGGATATATATGAGAGAGTAAAACAACTTGAAAAGATGTTGGAGGAGCTTATGAATAGATTAAATAATATTGAAGAAAAACTTAGAACATTGGGTATTGAACAACCAACTCTATCAATAGCCTCTCAACTAGTTATAGCATTCTCAATGCCTGCTATTCAGGCTCTTGAGGCATCCCGTAGAGCAATTGCTGCAATTAGTAAATTGTCTATAATCGATCCTATTAATGAAGCCATTATCGAGGTCTTATCTAGCTGTGAAGCATTGAGTATCTCTGAGATTACTAGGAGAGTTAGAGTTTTACGTGGAAGTGCTTCTAGGAGAATTATAAGAGAACGTTTGAAAAGACTTGAGACATTAGATATAGTTGTAAATGTAGGCAGTAATGATAGACCCAAATACATGCTTAATGAATGTATTCAACAGATGATCCAATATGAACAAGTTAAAGAAACTAGCGTATATAGTTCTAATAGGATTTAGGCTTATTCTGATAATATTACAACTCTCTTCACTATACATATCATTTAAACTCAGACTCTGGCTTATAAGATGGAGATCTACAAGGAGATTTAGGAAAACCCTAAAAAGAAATGATCTTCCCTCAGATCTCATTAGAGAACTGGATCTACT
>CAZITZ010000036.1:0-2733 GCA_964542295.1 uncultured Desulfurococcaceae archaeon | reverse complement strand
GCAGTAGCCATAGCCTTATCATCGACTTCAAGCTTTAGATCTATTTTAACAGGCATTCCCATAAATGCTTTTGCAAGTATGTATATGTATGCTATCTTCTTATTCCCAAGAAATGGTATGTAGCCGCTTGGCCCAGCATAGATCTTTCTAAGGATCTTATTTGGATCAGGTTGTGTAGATGCTACAGCCATTGTTTTACTTATATGTTTACTATGTAGTCTACTATGATCGGCCATGTTTTTGAAATCACTATTGCCTCCTACATTAAGTTGATAAGACTCTACAATTGAAGCTCCTCTCCATGTTATGAGACTGGCTAGTGTTCTATGAACTATTGTTGCACCAAGCTGGCCTTTTATATCATCACCTAGTAGTAATGCTCTATTTTTGTAAAACATCTCCTTGAAATCATCATTAGATGCTATGAATTCAGGTATACAGTTAATAAATGAAACACCAGCCTCTGCAGCTACTTCAGCATAGAATCTCGTAGCATAGCTACTGCCTACAGGCAATAAATTAATAAGCATATCTAGATCATTTTCTCTAATCTCCTTTATCAATAAATCCTTAGATGGCTCATCATCATTTAATGGAGCAAAATCCTCCATCATGTGTGGAGCCACACCGTCAAATACCTTACCCATTCTAACAATTACGCTTGTTTCATCCAGTTCAATTAGTTTAGGTACTAAATTAGGTGGTGCAAAAATGGCTTCTGAGAGATCCTTGCCTACCTTATGTTTTGATATATCAATAGCATAAACTATTTCGATATCAGAGATTCTATAACCACCTATAGTATAGTGTATAAGGCCCTCTGCTGATCCAGTTCTTTTATAATATTCTATAGCTTGGACAAGCATAGAGGCGATATTGCCAATACCTATTAAACCTACATGAATAGCCATATTTATCGCCATAAATATTTACAATTATAAATATTTATATTGATGAATATAAGTTTAGCGTTTTATCATTTACTTAACTTAACCAGGAGTAATAAGGCTAAAGTGCTATACTTAAAAATATGCTTTACATAGTATATGATCTGGTGTCTAAAAATTGTCTGTAAGAGCATTAGAGAGGTTGAAGAAGAAGATAACAATTGAAAATCTATGGATATATATAATAAGGATCTTGATGGAGCAAGAGCCTTTAAAGGCCTATGATATCAAGATTTTATTGAGAGAAAAGTATGGAATTAAACCAGCAACTGTAACTGTTTATTCTGTTGTATATCGTATGGTAAGGGATAATCTCATTAAGCCAGTAAAAGTCTCTGGTGAAACAAGATATAGGGTTACGGAACAAGGTATATCTGCTTTAAAGAAGGCTATAGAATTTCTTGAAGAAACAGTTAATAAACTCAAATAATTTAGCAAGATCAATTAGTCTTATCTAGTATCCGAATATTATTTACAATTCTTCATCGAGTCTAATAGATTGATCTTTGTGGAAAAATTTAATAGTGATTCTCATCTATGCTAGATAATTTGATAATGGTGATTAATATGAGAATTTTGTACTAATGTCTTCTAAACCCGGCGCTCTTGTTCATGATAAGCTGATTTATAATATTACTTCTACTTGGGGTGTAATAATTGAGTGAAGCTATAATTGCCAAGGATCTAGAGAAAACATATGTAATTAAGAGGGGTTTCATAAGGAGAAGATCTGGGGAGGTAAAGGCACTTAGGGGTGTTAGCTTTAGTGTTAAACGTGGAGAGGTCTTTGGCCTTCTTGGACCGAATGGGGCTGGTAAGACTACTACTGTAAAGATTCTTTCAACATTATTGCTACCAGATAGTGGTAGGGCATGGATTCTGGGATATGATGTACTAAATGAATCACAAAAGGTTAGAGAGATCATAGGAGTATCTCTTAGTGTTGAACGTGGTTTCTTCTGGAAACTTACTGGTTATGAGAATCTCAAGTATTTTGGATTGTTACGTGGTCTTGAGGGTAAGTATCTTGAGGAGAGGATAAATTATGTATTAGATATTGTTGGTTTAAGGAAGCTTGGAGGAGATCGTAAGTATTTTGAAGAATTTAGTCTTGGAATGAAAGCTAGACTAAGTATTGCTCGTGCACTCTTACATGATCCCAGTGTATTGATGCTTGATGAGCCTACTTTAGGCCTAGACCCATATAGTGCACGTACAATTCGCGAATTACTAGTAAAGCTTGCCAAGGAAGAAGGCAAAACAGTACTTATAACGTCTCATAATATGTTCGAGGTTGAGATGATCTGTGATCGTGTTGCAATAATTAATGAAGGGAAAATAATAGCTCATGGAACAGTTGCTGAGCTTAAAAGGCTTGTCTCGAAGGAAATACCAGTTATTATAGAGGCTTGGAAGCCTGGATTAACAGGCCATATTGTAATTGAAAATATACAGAGAAAATTAGGTTTTAAAGTTGTAGCTACCGTTAGTGAAGAAGGTCTTACAAGAATAAAGGCTCTAGTTCCACTTGGCGAGGAAGATAAGTTCATACATGAAGTGATAGAAGTTCTCCAAGAACTAGGTGCTAGAATTAGGTTGGCTAGGACTATGGAGCCATCACTAGAAGATGTATTTATAAAATTAACTGGAGGGCTTGAATGGAAATGAGGTATGTCAAAGCTGTTATGAAGGCTAATCTATATGCTTTCATTTGCTGGATGAAGAATAATAGGAGTTTTGCATTCTTTATGCTATTTTGGCCATATATGATGGCGTTCTTTCTCTT
>CAZITZ010000035.1:1209-11824 GCA_964542295.1 uncultured Desulfurococcaceae archaeon | reverse complement strand
ACCCAGATATAATTCATTGTAATGATTGGCATTCTATACCATCAATGGTTTTACTCAAACTCTTTTACGAGACAGAGAAAGTATACCCAGTTTTCATATATCATATTCACTTGTTGAGTGAACTTAAAATAGATCGGGTATTTCTATCCAGAATGAATATACCATTTGATGAGAAGATCAAAATATTCTATAATGGTTCAAAATATGAGGCTTCCATATCAGACATAGTATCACTGTCTCATGGATTACTGGAGAGATTTGCAGGCCTAATTTCTGATTACCTAGTTACAGTCAGCAAACATTATTTATTTGATGTACTAGGATACATTGGATGGGATCTGGAAGAAAAAGCCGGAGTAATATATAATGCAACTAATTGGACTTATCGCGAAACTCTAGAAGAGGTTATTAAAAAACACCCAAGTCTCTCGGATCTATTGAATAAAGATCTTAAAAGCAATAGATATTTACTAAGAAAATACTTTGAAGAGAATGCCTTAGATAATATTCCTGAAAATGAACCAATTATACCCGATGAAGAAATTGAGGATAGAATTAAACATGTTAAAACATATCCATTTAGAGGATCGGGAAGAGTATATGGATTTAGAAACATTGGTCCTTTGGCAATAATGAGTGGAAGAATTACTAGTCAAAAAGGATACGATCTGCTTATTAAATCATTGGAAGATCTATTATTTAAAGTATCTAATGCGAAGATAGTATTATTTCCTATACCTGTTAGTGGATCATGGCCTATGCTAGAATTGCTTATCAAATCAAGTATCTTATACTATGAGAATCTACGCGTAATACCGGGATATTCAAGCTACCTATATAAACTGGCCCATGTAGCTGCTGATGTATATGTCGCCCCTAGTAGACATGAGCCTTTTGGTATAATGGTTTTAGAGGCTATGGCTTCTGGGACACCCGTTGTAGCTTCTAAAACGGGAGGCTTAGCTGAAACAATACTTGATATACGTGAATATGGCGTTTTAGGAACAGGATTACATGTAAAGCCTGGAAGTGTTAAGGAGCTGGGTAGAGCTTTATCCGATCTACTATTGTTTATGGAAAGCGGCTATTATAAGCCATTCAGTGATAAATGGAATAGAATAGTATCAAGTATAGAGGATGAAGAACTTTCAACACTATTAGTTAAGAATCCAGAGACTCCATGGAAGATTAGAGATTCATGTATTAGAAGGGCCTCCGAATTTTCATGGAATAGATCGGCTGAACAAACGATTAAAATATATCATGAGAGTTTGAAAAACGTTAAGAAACGTATCTAGCCTTTTACAGCTCCATATGTCATGGCTTCTCCTATGTATTTCTGTGCGACAATATAGATTATTATAATTGGAATAGCAAATAGGATTGTTCTAGCTGCAAAGTCCGACCAGAATACAGTTACACCTGTTGCTGTTTCATAGAGATATGCAGCTAGTGTTTTTACACGTAGGAAGCTAGCTATAATGAATTCTCCCCATGCACTCATAAATGCAAACATTGCTACAACGACCATTGCAGACTTTGATGATGGTAGTATTACCTTGAATACTATTTGGCTCCAGCTAGCACCATCTATAAATGCCGCTTCATCGAGCTCTCTAGGTAATCCGTCAAAGAAGCTCTTCATAAGCCATGTCTGGAATGGCACAGCTCCTGCAATATATACTAATGGAAGTACAAATGGGTTTCCAAGTAATGGTATCCCCATAGCATCTAATTTCAACAGGAATACATATAATGCTATAACTGCAGCAATACCAAAGCCTCCACCAACTTGACTAAGAACTAGGTATGTAAACAGCATTGTATCTTTTCCCCAGAACTTAAATCTTGAAAAACCATATGCTGCTGGAGTAATAACAAGTACAGCTATAATTATAGTTAGTATTGAAACTGTAATGCTTGTAGTTAATGCCCTAATGAATGTTTCATCAGTAATGACACTTAAATAGTGATCGAGAGTGAGCCCATATTTGAATATATCTTGAAGTTCAGTAATAATGATCTGACCTCGAACTAGAGATGTTAATATAGCGAACAATACTGGATATACCAGCATGAAGACAATTAATATGCCTATGACTGTCAGAATAATTCTAATACCATAATAAGATACTAAGAAGCCAAGGCCATATTTAAAGATTTGTGCCCCGCTTCTAAGCTTTCCCATAAACTTCACCTCTTACCCATACGTGTTATACGAAGCCATAACAAGATATAGATCGCTAGAAATACTACAAGGATAAGATAAGCTGCCGCTGCATAGCCATATTCCTTATCTATATATGCTCTATTATATCCAAACAAAACCATAAACTCATTCTTATTACCCATCCGTGGATCAAGACCCGGAATTCTTATCATTCCTTCAGGTCCTCCACCATTAATAAGTAGCGGCACCATAAATGCTTGTAGAGAAGCACCAGTGGTTAATACAGTTGCAAACAATATAGGCCTTATAACTTGGGGTAACATGATCTTTCTAAACCTAAGCCATACACTCGCCCCATCAATATATGCTGCCTCTATGAGCTCTCTAGGTATACTAGCAATAGCACCCATCGTAACTGTCATAATAAATGGATAGGCAAGCCACATTTCAACAATGTTATATACAAAGAATGCATGCCATTCATTACTAGTTATTGAGAAGCTGCCGCCAGGAACAAACGGATCAAGAGCCCTCGCTAATGGACCTTGCCCCGGGGTGAACAGTATTCTCCATGTAGTAACAGATAATAAGGTGGGTATAGCCCATGGAGTCAATAGTAATGCTCTCCATGCCTTTCTACCATAGATCATTGGCGTTGAGAAGAAGAATGCCAGGAATACACCTACACTAACTTTTAATGGAACACTAGTTGCTACAAATAGTAGTGTCTTATATATAGAATATATGAATCTAGAGTCATGTAGTATTTCATCGAGATTCTTAAGGCCTACAAAGTGGAGTTCTAGTCTATATAATTCATAGTCAATAGATTTAAGAACGCGATCTAGGAAACCTTCAAAATCTTCTCCAATATCTTGTATACTTATTAAGACTAGATCAAGCTTAGTAATTGTGCTATTTAGTGAAACAACAACGGACCGTACCTTAGCTTTATCGACTTCCTCGGTAAACAGTGATAAGGCCATTTCCTGTAATGGACTCTTTACACGATAACCAAATTCATCAAGAGCTGATGAGAGGTTTTGGGAGATATATGGATCTAGTATAGTATATGTTGTATTACATTGGAATAGTCCTTTTATATACTCCGTGGCTATCGAGATATTATTTTCTGCTTCTACAACATCGTCCAATAAACTCGCTATGTATGAGGTCTGAATTGTTTCATTAGCTTTAAGCTTATTCATAAGATCTTCATAGATTAATTCTAATCTATCCCTTGCATGTTTAAGTCTTACATAGGCCTCATGAGCTTTAGAGCCTATTTCCTCTTTAGCCTCATATGTTTGTAAAACACAAGCTTTTGCATTCTTTAGATCCTGTATCTTATCAGGACTAGGTGCAATATTTAATGCTGAAGCATCTGTAAATGCAATATAAATAGAGTATACTATGGGCCATATCATAAAGAATAGATATATAGCAAGGCTAGGAATAATCAATATTAAAGCGATCTTTTTAGGATATAATTGGAATACTGTTTTCTTATTCTTATTTTTATGCTGCTTTTTCTTCAATAGAGGGTCCCCTTGAATTCTAGTTTCCATTATTTCAATCTAATAGTTAGGGATTAACTGGTATTTATGTATAAATAGTTAAAAAATACGTTAAAATGTGTAAAAACTTTTATCCACTAATTTCTTCAAGGCTTCTATAGATCTCTGCCATACAATAATCTAACGTAATATCTATGGACTCTACTGCTGAATTAATGGCTTCTTCAACAGTACCACCAGCATCTATTACAGCCGTAAAGTTGTTTAATATAGCATTTAGACATGTTCCAACATACCATGCCTTAGACATCTTAACATCCTTAGGCATTGGTATACTCTCTGCAATGGATGCTGCAAAACCAGCTATAATTGGGTATTCTTCCTTATGCTCACTAACATACTGCAATAATGATAGTTTAACAGGTATGAATCCTGCACCTTCCATTAACATTCTAATAGTCTCGTCATTAAGCGTAAACCATATCATGAACAATAGGGTTGCCTTTAACCTATTAGGATCTCCTTTAGTAGCTAATTGAGTCATCCATAACAACTTTATTCCAGAGAAAGGCTTGGTTTGATGCTCACTATCAATATCAGGTACAGGGACTATCTTGATATTTTCTTCGCCTATGACATCTTTTATACGAGGTATATCCCATGGACCAGTAATCATCATTGGCGCTCTTCCTTCAGTAAAGACTGTTAATTGATGCTCATGGCCGAGATCGGAATAATCAAGGTATGGTAGAATGTTTCGTATATAGAATTCAATACCTTGTTCAGTACTTGTAGAATTTATTCCAAATTCTCCTGTTATTTCATCGTAATAGAATCCTCCAAAGGCAGTGATCCATGGATATAAGAAATATGGATCGGCTTGATACGCTAATCCATACATATCATTAGCAGGGTCATAGAATTGCTCCATAATACTCTTCATTTCATCAAATGTTTCTGGAGGTGTATCAACCATATTAGTATTAACTACTAATGCAATGGCCTCTGCAGCCCATGGAAGACCCCATGTACTTAGTTTATACTGGGTAGCCTGGAATGCTATAGCGAGGAATTGTGACTTAAGATCATTTATTGTTTCTACCGGTAGATACTTGTCTAAAGGTACAATGTAGCCAGCATCAGCCATTTCACCTGTCCAGTCATGAGCCCACGTGAAAACATCAGGTCCTTTTCCAGGTTCTCCCACTTGAACTGCAGCAGCTATTAGAGTCTTCATATTCTGGATATTATCATAATGTACTACGATACATGGATACTCTTCCATAAACTTCTCAACAATTTTACTAGTTATATTCACTTCGAAGGGCATCATCGACGTGGCAAAGTATATATCCACTGTATCGATCTCTCCTGCTTTGCATTTATCGGCAAACTCCTTTAACCATTTTGGCACTCTAATACTTGTTTCTCCTATACTAAGTTCTGGAAGCTCTTCAGCAGGTGTAGTTGTAGGCGTAGTTGTTGGAGTTGTTGTTGGGGTTGTCGTAGGCGTTGTCGTAGGCGTAGTAGTCGTCGGAGAAGTAGTAGGAGAAGGCGTAGTAGTGGGAGGTGCTCCAGCTTGTTGTAGATAAATAACTGCTCCAATAATAGCTGCAATAACTATGAGGACTACAATGATAATAGCTGTAGTCTTTGTAATTGCACTTACATAGCCCATAATATGTTCACCCTATACAGTACTGATAGTTGTTTATTAAATATTTAAGAATTCCTTCAACGAGCATCTAAAAATATAAGATATTATATAAAGCAATTGCACAATAACCTCTAAATAAATATTAAAGAATAAAACACTTATACAACTAATTTTCTAGTTACTGAATCAAATAATATAGCTTTTCTCCAATCAATTAAACCATAGATCTTTTCTCCCATGGAAAATTCTGTTTCAGGAGGTGCTTTAATCTTAACAAGAACTCCGTCAAGCTTTACCGTAAGTATATTCTCGGATCCCAGGGGTTCAACAACTTCTATTACTGTTTCTATAGTATCAGTTCTACCAGGTACAGGAGATCTATATACCTTCACATAATCAGGTCTAAAGCCTAATAACAACTTATTACTTCTACTACTCTTTCTTATAACGTCCACAATATCTGGGGCAATGGGTGCCTTAAAACCTGGACATTCAAGATAATAGCCTGTCTTTACTTTTCCTTCAATACCAAAACCATGATCGAACTCTCGATGTTCTCCTTCAACTAAATGACATGTAATTAGGTTCATTGGTGGAGAACCAATAAATGTAGCTACAAAAGTATTAGCAGGTTTATAATATAGTTCATGGGGATTACCGACTTGCTGAACTTTGCCGGAATCCATAACAGCTATACGATCAGCCATAGACATGGCCTCAACTTGATCATGAGTTACATATATGGCCGTTATACCTAGTTTCTTCTGTAATTTCTTAAGCTCAACCCTCATTGCAAGACGGAGCTTGGCATCCAAATTACTTAAAGGCTCATCTAAAAGCCATACCTTTGGTCTACGGACAAGTGCTCTTGCAAGTGCAACACGTTGCTGCTGACCACCACTAAGCTGAGATGGATATCTATCTAATAAATTCTCTATACCGAGTAACTTAGCTATTTCAATAACTTTTTTCCTTATAACATCCTTTGTAAGGCCAAGTTCCTTTTTACGAGCTATTAATGGGAATGCTATGTTGTCATATACCTTCATATGTGGGTATAGTGCATAGTTTTGGAAAACCATGGCAATATCACGATCCTTTGGATGAACATGATTAACTAATTTATCATCAATATAGATCTCGCCTTCGTCCGGTACCTCTAAACCAGCAATGAGTCTTAAAGTAGTTGTTTTACCAGAACCCGATGGGCCTAGTAAGGCGAAAAATTCTCCATCACGAATATCAAGGTTTATATGATCAACAGCAACAACATCTCCAAATCTCTTGACCACATCGATAAGACGCACTCTTGCCATTATATATGCCTCCCATAGACTCTATTGAATAAGTTCTGTAATTCCAGTATTTAAACAATTGTTTGATGTATGGGGAATAATTATTTATATAAAAAGACTTGTGTTAAAATCTTTTCCTAAATGGAAACACGTATCCAATAGCAATTCCTACAATCAATGCCAATAATGTAAATGCTATCGTTAACGGAATGTTCGTCTTTTCAATAACCTCAGACACCGTAGTGGTAGTTATTGAAGTAGATACTATTGTTTCTGTTGACGTTTCAGTAATTGTTTCAGTCTCTGTTTCTGTAAATGTTACCTCTTTAATAATAACTTTAGGAGCTTCTACTACTGACTTATTGATTCCATTTACAATAGCATACTTTCCAATATAACCACTATCAGATGGTTCTACTGTAAATGTATTCAACATTTTATACTGATCCTCTGTTGTCGGCGCCAATAGATCCATTACACGAGGTATTACATTAGCAAGTATTGGAAGTGCATAATCTGGTGCTCCAACAACCCAGTCCTGAGCCTCTGTACCAAAGGGCCTTATCCTCATTTCTCCATAGCCATCATAACTTGTTAAAACAACTACATAGCTCCAATTATCAATGTGGTCTAGGTCAGGCAACAGTGATTTACTTACCTCTGCAACAATAGTATTTGTGGCTGCATCAGCATATACCTTATACAAGCTATCCTGTACTATGACTGTGTCATTGTAATAGTATAGAGCTGCTCTTTCACCATCAGGCACAGGATCCGTTCCCCATCCTGGGGCAAGTAATAACGCTACGTGCCATGCATCATTTTGAGATACATTAATGTTTAATCCAAAGGTATCAGTTCTTCCAAGTATAGAAAGTGTTGTATGTATGTATATATGTATATATTGTAGCGACCAGCCATTAGGGCCTCCCCATGGATTACCTCCAAGATCAACTACTTGTACTTCAAATACAAGCTTATCACCAGCATCACTTACACGGAACTTAACCATATCAAATACTCCGGGCTTAAATACAGGACTTAATGGATATTGGTATCCGCCAGCACCATCATCATCTCCAACAGGATCATCCATTTCAATAATGACATTACCCGGTGCAGCCGCCGCAACACCGCCCCGTGGTACTTGGAACTTATAGACAAGCCCTAGCCTTGTAGCTGTCTCAACTAATTCGTCTCCAAGATAGACAGCTATTGTCAAAAACGAGTAATCTCCAGGTACTAAACCTATGTAGGTCCATGGTATTTTAATCTCTACTACCTCGTCAATACCTACACTTAGTTTGTATAATTGGAAGAAGCCTCCAATACCATCAGCCGCACTAACATATGCTGTGTTTTCACTTGGCTTAATTAATACCTCATAAGCTAATCCAATACCTAGATCCTTATTACCATATCTTGGATAGACATTATATCCTGGACTATAAGGACTCAAGCTTCTCCTGGGTGTAGCCGTATATACTGCTATTTCCATACCTCTTAAGTCTATTCCCTGCCATGGAATAAATGTAAGTATTAGGCCATAGCTATCGACAGCCATATAAGCATTTGATATATAAGTTGGTCCAATAGATATATTTAATGCCTCCTTAGACTCTATAGCTGTAGTCCATATAGGATCAAGTTTACCATCAATAGTTATTCTTTGAGTAATCGGCTTTGGTACATCGGGATTAAGCCATCCCTTAGCAGTAGCATCTGGATAAAAGTATGCATTAAGGTAGTTTGGCGGTGTTAGACCAGCTAGTTCGTATGCCTTTCTAATAAACGCCTTAAATAATGGATCAAATGTCTCTGGAGAACCTCCACCATCAAAACCGTACCACCAGAACCAATCACTAGCTTCAGCCCTTAGTAAGTATTCAACAACATCTGGGTTAACACCATATGCATCTAGCATTGAATCAACGCCTAAAGCGTCTAGTATTTCCTCTCTTGCCTTTGCAAGCCACATCCAGGCACTATTCTCTTGTCTATCTCCAATCCATATAGCTAGTTCTCCTCCACCCCATGAACCCTCTGGTAGTCGTGCTGATACAGTTTTCCTTGGCAACTGATCATAGGCATCTCCATAATTATCGAGCGGGATATCAGCTATATCCTTACCCATTAGATCTAGGTATTCATAAGTTCTTAATGAAAGCTCTTTAGCTAAATCACTATGCTGTTGTAGGAATTCTCTAGGTGTAGTAGTCATTATTATTCCTTGATCTTGTAGTCCCGTTAATTCTTGATACAATTTATTAAGAAATGTATCTCCAAATTCTTCATAGTGTTCCCATGGATTCTCTCCATCCAATGCTATAACAACAAATCTTGGCCCAATAGCTTCACTAGCTATACTTTTAAGTCTATTAATTAGATCTGCTACAGCAGCATCAACTGATTCATATTTAGCATAATCGAAACTTATGAGGTTACTGAGTAATGTATTACGGAAGAATAAGTATATTCTTTTGTCACCATAATCAAAATACCATGGGACTCCATAGTTATCAAGTAAACCAGTATTAATGCCTGTCTTCTGGAGAATACTTTGATCAGATGCTATCCATTGTATACCCTGATCGGCCATAACCCTAGCAACATATTCATTAATTGCTTGCTCAGCTGGCCACATACCTACTGGTGTATAATTAAATACTTCTTTAAACAACTCTATACTTCTCTCAACATGCATTGCAAGATCCTCTTTCCAGCCAAAATCAACTATTAATGGGGCTAATGGATGGCTATATGGAACTGGTATTAACTCTATTTGCCCATTACTCACTAACTGCCTATATCTAGGAAGGATCTTACTCATTATATCAATATGTGTTTCAAGTACTTGTCTCAGTTCATCACGTGTAAATTTAGGTAAAGGCTCTGATTTAGCTCTCTCCATTAATTGGTATATCCCAGGATATTCTTCTCTAGCAACTTCCGGATCTATCCAAAATAGATTAAATAGTACAGCTAAATCAATTATTCTCTGGCTTGAAAAGTTACGATCAGTAAATCTATTGGCTACACATTCTATAAATTCAGCTTCGCTCAATGGCAAAGCAGCACATGCCTTAAATGCTGTTTGAGCTCGATCTCTTAAATTCCTGAATCTGGGTATTTGCTCCACTATTCTTGCCCAGTTTATATCAAAGAAGCCTCCGGGAATCTTCAGCATATCATATATATCCTTAGCCGTTAACTCTTCTCCATTAGCTATCTTCCATGATAGTATTTGCCTAACATCCATGATGCCTTTTTCAACATAATCTTTCAGTTGAACTATCAGGGAGCCTGAAAATGTAAACGTTACCTTGATACTCGGATATTTAGATAGTATATATGCCATTTTATAGTAATTCCCTACACTATGCATTCTTACCCATGGCAATATAAAGTATGATTCATTAGCTGAATAATACCATGGCTGATGATAATGCCATATAAACATTACATAAAGAGGCTCTGAACTCTCTGTTCTTACTTGAGTAGCTATAATAGTTAATTGTATCATAATGAAAGCAATAAGTAATATACATAGGATCTTTTTTAGAACCATTAAGAACACACCATTGACCAATTCTATTCAAAATACTATGTAGGATTAGAGTTATTTAAATTTATAAGTTGAAGATATTGTTTAAATAAGCGGTTAAAAAAGCCTTACATCTACTTCATTAAGAAATATATACCTTAGCCTCAGAAAAAATCAATAATGACTAGTTATTGATTATGGTGCATACAATTATGTCTGATGAGGGATATTCTAGACTTGTATCACCAAAGATCGTCAATGGAATTGAAGCATATCTTGTCTTAAGATCTCCTATTATTCCAAGGAATAATAGTCAAGAAGCCAATATCTTGGTTATTAATCATGGACATAGAAAGAGTATTTCAATAAAAATATTCATAGTTGATCCAAGGAATGAGAAGAAGCTTGCATTTGAATCATCTTATGAATTAT
>CAZITZ010000035.1:0-1109 GCA_964542295.1 uncultured Desulfurococcaceae archaeon | reverse complement strand
GATGCTGGCGATATAGTTGACGAGGAATTATCTTATGGTAAAACCTTGACCAAGAAGGCAATGGGTAATAACTATGAGGCATTAGGCGTGTGGACTCCTGAAATGGCTTTCTCAATGGGACTAATACATATCTATAGAGCTAATGGGATAGAGTATACAGTCTTAGACGATAAACATCATTTCTATCACGCCGAGGGTGATAAGAACAGTCCTTATGAACCATACTTAGCACTTAATACGGCTACAGGAGATTATATAACAGTGTTTTTCAGAGACCATGGACTAAGTAATATAATGAGTTTCCAAAATAATTTCTCTAATGAATATAATGCATGGAGAAATGCATATGAATTTTCATTAATGATTGCTAGAAAATGGTTTAATAAAAACATCCAGACATTAGTACTGGCACTTGATGGAGAAAACTGGATGGTATTCCCTAGAAACCCGCCATATACTGCTGTATTTCTAGACAAATTATCAGATTATCTTATTAATATGTCAAGACATGGTTTTATTAAATTAAGTCATTTAAGGGAAATTTATGAGAAAGTTCCTGCGAGGAGAGTTCTTAAATATATACCTACCAATACATGGCTAGGAACATTTAGGAAATGGAGAGGAGAAAAAGAAGATCATGAGAAATACTGGATTGAAGTAGCTAAAAGATATAGAATGATCCGTGCCTATGAGAGAATGATTGGTGGTAGAGATAGTAAGAGTAGAAAAGCTAGATGGGCACTGTGGCATGCACTCGACAGCGATTACTGGTGGGCCGAGTTCTGGTCACCCATGATCATTAAGACATGGCTTAGGGAATTTGACTCAGTCCTTAAACCTATTTTAAGACTCATAAAGATCAACAATATCGGTGTATCAGGAGATCCCGTTGAAGGTCTTGAAGCTAAGGCGTCCATAGAAATAATTAACGATTTTGAAAAAGATATTCGGATAGCTATAAGGATCGGGGGGTTAGGCATAGAAGTTCTTGGCTCGGGATCTATAAAGCCATTGGTAATAAAAGCTAAGAACAAGTACTCTAGAGACATTCGGATAAAATTCTTACAATGGGGCAAAGCTATTATATCAGCAGCATTAACTATAGATGG
>CAZITZ010000034.1:9898-11923 GCA_964542295.1 uncultured Desulfurococcaceae archaeon | reverse complement strand
AGGAAGAATTATAAAAAAGGGTCCATATGAGGCAAGATTAATAATAGATGAGATAGATCTAGGAGACAAAATCAGAATTATTATAGAAAGTAGAGATTAGTATTACTGGAAAATATTCTTCATGGTTTATATATTAAAAACTATACTTGCCTCTATTCCTTATTTGCTACCAAAGTAGTTAACTAATACATTTGCTAGATGCTCTGGTTTAGTATACCATTTATCATACTTGTAGTCCTTTCCCCCGATACTTACAATAATGAATTCTCCTTGATCCTTTACCGTGGCTTGGATCTTGTTATCCTTTACTAGGTAGAATATTTTTGCACTCTTATCAACGATCTTGTAACCACTTAATTTTATTATCAATAGTTTTTTAAGCTCCTTTATATAGTCTGACATTGCACATCACTAGTTTTTGGAAACATAGTTAATCCTTCTTAAACCTTACTCTCTAAAATAAATTCAATGAAAGGTAAAAGAAGATAGAGGAAATAGTTTTCTCAATATGTTACTCCAAGCAATGCCCATTTATTTGATTCCTTACCACATATGCTTTTACCTTTTGCAGGAAGCATTATTGGTGATTCAACAATTGTTCCTATAACTCCCTTACCAGTGATTGACTCCAGTTCTTCAGCACATTCTTCAGTGCCATCCCATGGGGTTACAATTAATCCCTTTCTACCAGCTACTTCTTCAGGATTCTCAGTAATTATAACTAATTTCTTAAACTGCTCAAGAGCGCGTTTATATAACGTTGCTTCAATATCTTTCCAGACATCCCTAAGCTCATTAATTAGAGATCCTATACTTACTGTTCTCTTTTCGATCCTATCTCTTCTGGCTATTGTCACAGTTTTATTCTCAAGTTCTTTTCTACCTACTTCAAGTCTTGTAGGTACACCCTTCATGTCCCAATAGTAGTATTTCCATCCAGGTGTATGTTCAGGATCGTCATCTAAATAACTCCTGATACCATTTTCACGAAGTAGTTTATCGATTTTCCCAGCATACTCTACAATATCTTTTTCATCTCTTCTAGCAATAGGTACTATAACAACCTGTATTGGAGCAACTTCGGGAGGAAGAAACAATCCCTTATTATCTCCATGAACAGCTATAACTGCTCCTAGGCTTCTCTCTGAGATACCATAGCATGTCTGATATACGTATTTAAATGAGCCATCCTCATCCATAAACCGTATATCAAATGCCTTAGAAAATCTCTGACCTAAATTAATTACTGATCCAAGTTCTAATGCCTTACCATCAGGCATTGGTGTAACAAAGTCATAATTGTATTCTGCGCCACTAAATGTATCCCATGGAGGCGTAAGTACTATGAAATATGGAATTAATAGTCTATCATAGAACTTCTTATATATGTCTACAGCCTCCTTAATCTGTTTTTCAGCCTCCTCCATAGTAGCATGGGCGGTATGGGCCTCGATAAATGACACAATTTCCCTAACTCTAAGAATTGGGTGAGTAGCCTTAGTCTCGTAACGAAATACATTAACAACTTGATACATTTTAACAGGAAGATCCTTTCTTCCCTTAATCCATATACTCCACATATAATACATGACGGTTTCACTAGTAGGCCTTACATATAGCTTTTCACTAAATCTTCTAGTCTTAGTACCCTCAACAACGAACGTCTCGCCACCAAAACCTTCAAGAAACTCTTTTTCCTTAGCAAATAAGCTCTCAGGTATCATTGTAGGAAAATATGCTTCTTCATGGCCCGTGGCTTCTAATAATTCAATCAATATTTTTTGTACATTTCTTAAAGCTTTATAGCCATATGGTCTCCAAACGTTCATACCCTTAACAGGATACCTTATATCAACAATTTCTGCTTGTTTCAGTATTTCATGGTACCATTTAGCGAAATCACCGAATTTATCAATGTCGAATAGATACTTTTTCTTTGACACGATTTACACCCACTACAACTAAACACTCTTATACAAAGTAATAACAGCTTGTGTCTTAAATAAATTCATTTCCTCAGAGAAG
>CAZITZ010000034.1:8318-9798 GCA_964542295.1 uncultured Desulfurococcaceae archaeon | reverse complement strand
ATGGAAAACCTTTCTTTCAAGAACTTAAATGAATACATTTCATTGATAGATTTGTCATTGATTATCCTATGTAGTAATTCAAGAAGGCTTAACATAAATGGCTCAAGCCTAGGATCATTTTCACGTCCATCATCCAAATTAGTATGATAATTTACCCTTAATTCATGGAAAGTATGTAATGTAATTGAGGGAATACCATGTAGTGTAAATGAGAAACTATCAAAATATGGTTGTTCTTTTTCCAATAAGGAGCTATCTACTGCTCCACGATCAATTAGTTCCTTGACTATGTCTTGTAGAAATAAATTAAATGCTACATGTACTCTACTAGTGAATAATGCATCGAGGTTAATGTTTATCAAAATATTATCAAGATCAGATTTAATAAAACGATTTTCTAAGTACTTTCTACTACCCCAAATCCAATACCAACCACTATAACCAGGAGCACCTGATTCTTCAGCAGTAAATGATGCAAGTATAGTAGTGTACTTCCTATTATTTAATCTTTCTAGCTTTTTAGAAAACTTAAGTATTATTTCAAGTCCTATGAGATCGTCTGAAAAACCAGTAAACCAATGATCATGATGGACGCTGTAAATTACCTCATAGTCTTTAGATCCATTATATACCGCAATAACATTATATCCGTACCTGCCATGATCTACTCTTGTTTTAACGAAAATTCTAACACGACTGGTTCTTCTCATAAATAACTTTAGATAATCCTCTTTAGTAATACTAATAACAGGTACTGGTGGTGGAGCACCATAATTAAATGGAAATCCTTCAACACCTGTAACAACTATTCTCCTATATCTTCCTGGAAGGATATCATAGAATACTACTGCTAAAGCTCCAGCACTATATAGTCTTAACATAACGAATTTAGCATCATCGGGATCAGGTGGGAAGGGTATAACCACTACTTTTCCTTGAGGATCATTCTCTAAACTTATTCGATCACCATAATAATCAGCAAATACAATTGGTGCTTCAACATCATCAGTTAAGGTATAAGGTAAACTATAACATTTAATCCTTTGATCGCCTATTTCTAAAAAGCATTCTTTCTCATACCATGCCATTACATTAACATGTTCTAGAAATACTTGATCAGCCCCATGTTCCCGAAACAAATTTTTTAATTCCATGACTACATCGTGTTCAACCGGAGTGCCTGTTATAATTTCCTTCGTAAATAATTTATTATTTAATACAATTACTTCATTTTCCATCGCTAAATAATCACCTAATAATAATTCTCTACTTCCTAGAATATGGATTTAAGAGGTTATTAGAAATTACTAGAATTATAGGTGTAGGATATGGTTAAATTAATTACGATGAATATAAGGGATCTTGACAATCTAATTAACACAGTAATTAATAGTGGATATAAGATTGAACAAGGCACTCACGCTGTATTGCCAGATAATAGTGAGATCGAGGAAATTTATATTTTCAAAGATGAAAGACT
>CAZITZ010000034.1:7139-8218 GCA_964542295.1 uncultured Desulfurococcaceae archaeon | reverse complement strand
AAAATAATGTTCAGAAAGGAGAATATTCTTCATCACCTTCAAGTTCCGGAGACCGTCGTTTCATCATTCAATATAAATATTTAGTTAGAGTATCTTTAATATTCTTAGTACATGGATTGTCCTATGGAGGTAGCATTATGAGTAAGCCTAAATATTTAATTATTGAATTTATGAAGATACTAAGACCTTTAAATTGTTTTATGACAGGCCTTGCCATATTATTTACATATTTTGTCTTAAATTCTTATAGCATACGAAGTTATATAGATCTCATTATAGGTTTTTTCACAGGATTTTTTGCCTCAGGCGCTGCTATGTTATTAAATGATGTGATAGACCTCGAAGTTGATAGAATTAATAAGCCTTGGAAACCATTACCTCGTGGTATATTTAGTGTTTATAGCATACGTTTACTAAGTTTAATATTCTTATTAGTTGCTATATCTATAAATCTTATAATTTCATTACATTTATTCTTAGTAGCTTTTATTTTCTCAATAATAGCATATATATATAATTATATGCGAAAATACTGGTGGAGCCATTTCCTAGTTAGCATCTCTACTATGGCTCCATTCATATACGGATTATTTCTCGCAGGTCTACCTTATTCTAAAACCTTATTTACAATGCTTTTTTCAGTAGTTGTATTTCTGATAAATACGGCCCGTGAATTTATTAAAAGTATAGGAGATGTAGAGGGAGATCTTAAACTTGGATATAAGACAATAGCAACAGTATATGGTGTGAAAAACGCCTCTAGAGCTTCATTAATATTCTCGATCATAGGATCCGCTTTAGCGGTATCAATAGGTATCTTTGGTTTAGCAAACCTCTACTACACAATAATACTAGGCATTGCAGGTTCAATATATTCATATTCGGCTTATAGAGTATATAGAGATTATAGTAGAGATAATGTATTGAAAATGAAAAAGTTAATGATATACATGATGCTATTAGCATTAATAGGATTTCTATTGTCAGGGTTGCCCTAGAATCTCATGAACTCTAGATTTATACTTACTTATATTCTTTGTTTCAAGTGGATTTATTCCTCTTAGACGAGCTAGTTTTAC
>CAZITZ010000034.1:0-7039 GCA_964542295.1 uncultured Desulfurococcaceae archaeon | reverse complement strand
TATCTCCATAGCTTCATTATAGATATCAGCCATATTTTCTTTTAAGAACTGCCTTAAATCCTCAACTTCATCTCTTGATACAATGGTTAAACCGCTTGTGTCAAGGATATTTAATACTGCAAGAAGCATCTCTGGAAGAGCAGTACGTGGAGCAATACCTCTAGTCACTGTAATTAATGGTATATCCTTCTGCTTTGCATCTCTTTCTAGAAAACCATTACTTGTTATAACTACTAACTTACATTTTCTACGAAGCGCCTCTAAGTATGCATGTCTAGTCTCTAATGTATTACCGCTATAGCTTATAACAAAGACTAGATCCTTCTCATTAATGAAACTTGGTAATTTATGGCTTTTAACTATGAATATAGGATACTTAAAATATTTTCTAGTACTAGCCAATGCATATACATAGTCTCCTACACAACCACTGCCACCCATGCCAGTAATAACAATTAATCTTGGCTCCATATCAACTCTACAGCAACCCCAGATAGAAAGTGCTCTTTCCACCTGCTCAAGCCAACCAAGGTAATAATCTTCCATCGAAATCACCGCTACAAGATCGTTTCTCTCCAGATACCTATGACTGTACTGTTCAAAATAGTTTTCTGACGTAAAATAAAAATGCTTAACTATACTAGTCTTTATATGATACTAGGCTATGAGGAGAGCCTGACCCAAATGACTAAAAGGGATGATTTTGCGTAGGCCTATCTGAGCTTTACCTCTTTATTAGCCTTAGTAACAATTATTAGAGATTAGAGGTTGTTTATTGAAATGAAGTTTCCATGGTTTCTCCTACGTGGTAAGTGGATTATTTCCGGGCATGAGGCTTGGGCCCGGGATTTATTGATCTCCTATTTGTCTCTCTTAGCTTCAACTGATGGCCATGTATATATAGAGGCACATAGACCATGGAGAACAGACTTGATAGAGTTATTATCTTCTAAGATAGTTAAGAAAGCCATTATAGATAATATATTTATTGTAGATAGTATAAGACTTGATCGTATAGGATATGCTAGGCTCCTTATATATATAGATCCCATTAAGACCCCTTATATTGCTAAAAAATTAAATGTTATAGTCTCAACTTATCCAACCAGTAGAGTAAAGAAATATTTTGGCTGGAGAAAAGCTATTCTTAAAAGAGCTGGAGAACGCGACTTTATAATGTCTATTGAGGGAAAACGTATTAGAATAACCTTGTCTCCAGAATATATTGGTTATTCGTCTCCTCCACGAGGTATTTATGGAGAAGCACTTAATTTATTACGTAAAGGCGTAGTCGAATATGGTTTTCTATCGACGCGAGATGCATTAGATATTATATCGTATAACCTGGGTGTTAAGAGAGAGCAAGCTAGAAAAATACTTGCATATCTTGTTGAAAAAGGATACATAACTATTAAGAAAAAGGAAGTACTTGTATACTAATGATTTACTCGAATTCTATATATATGGCAGGCTTTAATGGATATGCTTCTTTGCCTCTAAGTTCTCTGGCTTCACTAACATATCTTACCTCTAATGGAGCTTCTACTTGCTTCTCAATCCATTTATGAAGAGCTTCAATAGCCTTCTTTTCATCGAATTCTGTTGCTAATATAAGGTCTCTTAGATATAATGGAAGACTTGAAGCTAATCCATAAACCTTTCTGGCAATATTAGCAGCCCTCCTTTTATCAACAGCATCCATAACTATATCCCTAATGAACTCTTTCATAGTCCTTCCAGACACTATATATTCTATTGCCTTACGTAAAGTCCCATATGCTCCTGGATCAACTACATATACCATGATCTTCTTAGGCTTCCCTTTACGTACCCTTACTATTTCACGAATATCATTAATTAATCTATCAATATACTCCATGGAGAGAAGTGCTTGTGGACTAAAGTATTTATCATCAACAGTGGGCCATGAGGTATTTATGATAAAATCTTCTCCGCCAACAATTTTCCACATTTCTTCTGCAAAGAATGGTGTATAAGGAGCCATCATTCTTATCCATGAATCAAATACATATGCTATAATGTGTTTAGAAATTTCATCGAAGTACCTATTTTTAGTCTTAATTATATCGATATATTTCTTAATATACTCTTCAAATATATAGTAAATCATATTGGCAGCTTCTCTTATTCTGAGTTGATTAAGTGATCTTTTTGCATTAGTTGAAATTTCTCTTAACTTACTCATAATCCATGCATCCTCTAGATAAATAATATCTAGTAACTCTTTCTTCCTATAATTGACTATGATGTCTCTATATTCAACGATCATATTATGTATCCTTCTAAGTTGTTCTATAACGGAGTATGCTGTTTCCTCCCTAAAGTCTAGATCTTGATCGATCTCACTTGAAATGGCTATGGCAAGTCTTAAACCATCTGGACTGAGTACTGATGCAAGTTGCTGAACAGGTATAACATTGAATAAGCTTTTACTCATCTTTTGACCACGATATAGTACGTATCCGTTTACAGCTATTTGCCTAGGCCATTTTGTCCTAGGAAATATAGCTACATGATTAAATATGAAGAATGTTAAGTGATTCTTAACAAGATCTTTACCACTATGTCTAGAATCTAATGGATACCAGTAATCAAATTCTTCTCTAGCCTCCTTTAATGCCTCTTCTGGAATACCCGTTTTTCTAGAGAGTTTCCTTGAATCGCCTTTGCCAAGGAGTATATAGTCCCATACTTCATAAGTCAGCTGATCAGCTCTTATACCGTATTTACGTAGTATATGATTTATTGTATAGAATGCCATGTATATTGTTGAATCACTTAAACTCTCAATAACCCATTCACGATCCCATGGAAGCCTGGTGCCTAGCCCTTTAGTCCTTGCACATGCTCTCTTCTTAACCCATTCAATAGTCTCTTCAAACTCTTTTCTCATCTGCGAAGGAACTATATTCATAGATGCAAGTGCTTCACGTACAAGTTTCTTCCAATCTTCAATACCATAGTTTATGAACCACTGGTTCTCAAGTATCTTTACAACAACTTTATTGCCCCATCTACTATAGACAGGCTTATTAATGATCTCGTACATACTATCGGCTAAGCCAGCATTACGTAGCCATAAAGCAGTAGCTTCTCTAGCCTCAGGAACACGTTTCCCTGCTATAAGAGTCTTTACAGCAGCTACTATGTACTTCCTTGAAACTTGATCTCTTATATCGGATGCAACACGTTCAACTATATCTTCAACAACTATTCCCTGCTTAAACTCAATGCTATAAACTCTCTTAGTAGCCTCTTCAAGCTTATCATGTTCAAGCTGGCTGGAAATACCCATTTCCTTAACAACATCAACTGCTAACTCATCGCTAACTCCGGGTACTCTAACAACGGTCTTTGGCATAAGTTCTTCGGGTCTAATTCCTAGTTTCTCGAGTAACTCCCTATTTCTCAATATATCCTTAAGAGCAGCATAGTCATAGGGTGCATGGGCAGGTACACTCATAACAATTCCGGTAGCCGTATCTGTGTCAACGAATTCGGCTGGTAGAATAGGTACTCTCCAACCAGTAGCTGGGTTACGGACACGTTTGCCAATAAGTTTTTCTCCATGGAATTCTCTCAGAATCTCTACCTTCCTAAGCTGTAGCCTAAGCTTGTCAACGGCTTCCTTACTAATAATCCATCTATGTCCATCGACAAGGGCATCTACATAGATGGCTTTAGGGTTGACCCATACATTAACAGCTCCAAATACTGTCTCTGGTCTAAGTGTTGCAGCAGGCATGTAGGCTCCGTCATCGGTCTCGAAGAAGAGTAGTGTAAACTCGCTAATCTCTGGCTCAACATCACCTTTGGTGTCATGCATACTAACTGGAGTACCTATAACTGGATCCCACCCGACTGGGTGCGTACCCCTAGTTATATAGCCTTTTTCATATAGTTTCTTGAATTGCCAGTGTATGAAGCTACTGAACATGGTATCTATACTTGTAAACTCTCTTCTCCAATCAATCATGTATCCCATGAGCTTCATGGACTCCTTGATATTCTTGTGAAAGTATCTTACAAGATATAATGGATCCTTCATTTTTTCGATCTCTTCATCAGGTATACGGTATAATTCACGGAATAACTTTAGTGTCTTCTCATCACCTTCCTTTATAGCATCCGCCATAGCTAGTACTGGTGTACCTGTATAATGAAAGCCCATTGGGAATAGTACGTTGTATCCTTCTAGTCTCTTGAACCTAGCATAGATATCTGTTAGAGTATATGTTCTAGCATGTCCAAGATGCATCATTCCATTTGGATATGGAAAAGCTGCTGTTAGGAAGAATTTTGGTTTATTAGAAGGGTTTGCTTCATGTATTCTAGATTCTTCCCATTTAGTTCTCCATTTATTAGCTATTTGATTGAGCCAGCTAATATATTCATGTAAATCTTTTCTTTCCTCAACAATAGGCTTCACCACTGCTTCACCATATCCCATTATCCTATATTAATTTAACGGAAAATAGTCTATAGATTTGGGAAATAATTAAGTTTAACCACATAGAATATTTAGAAGAGAGTTTTCTGTTTCACAAGATCTTCGTCGAAAACTAGTTTCATAGATTGAAGCTTCTTCATAACAATGTTTACGAAATCCATTATAACTTGTCTAGGTACACCCTTTTCTTCAGCTTTTTTAAGGACTATTTGTTCAACAATAACGTATTTGCGATATGTCTCATTAAGTCTTTTCCAAGGTATGCCGGATAAAGCTTTTGCGATTCTCTCATCGTATGGTAGCTTACCTTTAATCATGAGTAATGCTATTATTGGATAACCTATGTATCCTCGATATATAGTTCCATTATCTGTTGAATATACCCTTCCATCATCGCGAACAATGACCTTATACGTTCTTTCACCAGTAGATGATGTAACTTCGGCTTCATCGTCTTGAACATTTATTCTGCCATCAGCTATTGATCCTAGAGCCTCTAAAACCTTTATCCTAGGTGGAAGCCTTAATACTCTGGCCATTATATTTAACCTCCTTGAATCATAGATGCATCTATTACAATAGGTTCCCTACTAACCACGGATCCTCTTCCACTTATCATTATACCTACACCCATACTTATAAGTCTCTCATATATACTATCAGGTACTAAGACATAGAAGCCTGCAGATTCACCATTATAACTTCCCTGTAGATATACTGCCTTCCTATTTTCAAATCCTGGAGCTAGCTCAAAACCTACTATTATGCCTTCAAATTCTACTTCTTTTTTATACATTCTTATACACCAGATCAGATATGGAACTTAATGAAATATTTATAGTTATCAGATGTAATAAATCTAGTTGTAGTAGATAAATTTTAGAGGTGTATTTATCTATGCCCCGTGAACTTAGTACCGGACTAATTATAGCCGGAGCATACGCAGATAAATTACGTAGAACACTATTCGCACAATTAAGAGATATGGTTAGGCAAGACAAGGAATTTGCAAGAGAAGTAGCACGTGCTAGTGGAGAGATTAATAGATTATTATTTATAATACTTGTTGAGAAGCTAAAGGTTGATAAGGGCGATGTTGTTCGAATTAGAGTACAATATGATGTTGAAAATGGAAAAATCAAGTGGTACTATGATACATTACGTGTTGAATACTTCAAGCGTGTAAGTGATGAAGAAGTTGCTAAAGCTGTTAAGGAAGTTCTTGCGGAAAAACTTAAGGAGGTACAAGAACAATATGCCATAGCTCCATCAAGAGAAGAAGCTGAAAAGATCCTTAAAGGAGAGAAAGAAGAATTTAAGATCGAAGAAACCAAGGAAATCATGGGTAAAACACAACCTCTTGAGAAAGAAGAAATTGTTGAAGAAAAGATCGAAAATATTACGAGTATGGTATTAGAAGCAGCTCCGATCGGAGAAACTATTGAAGGAGGCTTACTATTTGAATTAAAAGGTAGTAATGGAGAAAACATAGGTATTGCAAGCATCGAGTCCAGAGCAGGCACATATGTTACAGAAGCAATAATACTTCCAAGAGCAGGAGAGGCATATAAAGCCTATATAAAACTTAGTAAATCACTAAATGAATATCGTGAAAAACCAGAACTACTTATTGAAGAATTAAAGAAGGCACCTATAACAAAGATCTCTGCGGAAGAAGCTAAAGAAATTCTTAGAGAGAAAATGGAGTCCTTAATATAGCCATAACCCGTTTAATATATTAGTCAATAAACAGTCTTCATATAATAATTCGCTTAAGATAAATAGTTTTTACATAAAGAGTTATTTATTACTGAATGTACTTAAGCCACGTCTTTATTACCTTATGTTATTCCTTCCATATAATATCATTAGTTCATTATCAAGCATTGCTAAGAAATCTTTAAACTTGCTAATATGTACCCTGGCACCTGCCGCGAATGGATGGCCTCCTCCTGTGCCGTTTAATTTAGGCGTTATAATTCTAAGTACTCTATTAAGATCTATTTCTCTTATAGATCTAATGCTTATAACCATGTTATTCTTATGTCTTGATGCAGCTAGTCCCACGGGTTTGTTAGAATATATTCTTGCATAATGTGCTGCTCTGCCAAGGCTTCCAGGAGGTTCAATCACATAACCCAACATATTTAATTTTACAACATTCTTTTTTACCCATATTCTCATTTCATCCTCGCTAACACTCTCAATTAAAGCCCTAATCAATAGTTCACTTAGACTACTAGGTAGTTTATTTTCTGAGAGATGCTTCACAACATGTCTCTTGAAATCATATAATTTACGGGAGGCTTCTAATCCTTGAGCTAGAACTCCTGCCTCAAAGTATATGCTTCTCTTATCCCATTCATGAAGTATTTCCCTGGCCCAAGGAGTTTCATCTAAATAGTCTCCAATTGCTCCGTAAAGTGCTACACGACTATATTCGAAACCTAATACGTCTTGAAAGAATTTATAAGCTAGCTCTGATGCTGAACAGCATGTATCATGTATTATTAGTCCTTCAAGTTCTCTTAGATCGAGTTCTATGGGTTCCGGGTGATGATCTATATA
>CAZITZ010000033.1:0-12426 GCA_964542295.1 uncultured Desulfurococcaceae archaeon | reverse complement strand
AATGGTGGACCGGCCGGGATTTGAACCCGGGGCCTCTCGGATGCCAACCGAGCGCTCTTCCAGGCTGAGCTACCGGCCCACCTACTATAGTCTCTATAGTAGATTATTGTTTAGGGATTATAAGGGTTTATGAGCTCTTATCTTGAGTCTTATAGACTGCATTGTCTCTTTATGGCTTCTATATACTTATTTATTAGCTCCATTATCCATTCTAGCCTTGGTATACATGTTATCCATTCTTTTGGTATACCTCTTATTCCATGATATAGGCCTGCTAATGAGCCTGCTATTGCTGCTATTGTGTCTGTATCGTGGCCTAGACTTATTGCATTAGCTATTGTCTCTACATAGTTTCTACTGTTTAGGAATAACCATAGTATTGCTTCCAGTGTATACACTACATAGCCTGTACTTTTGATTTCTTTTCTACTAAGATATGGTAGTTCTTTCTTAATTATTCTACTGTAGTACTTATACATCTCATTACTAAATGGCTCCCATGAACCATAGATCCTATTTGCTTCTTCAACCATCCTATCATAGGCTTTATGCTTATCATAGCCTCTAATAATATAATATACCATGATTGAGTAAAGTCCACATCCAACAAGCGATCTTGGATGTGCATGTGTTATAGCTGATACTTCATGTACTTTCTCTATAACTGTCTTCAGATCCCTACAGTGGAGGTATAGCGGTACGGGCATGATCCTCATTAATGACCCATTACCATTACTAAACTCGTCTTTTAAACCAGATGATGTAGGTGGTTTTCCTTTAAGCAAGTTATTTAAAGCCCTTCTAACTGTACGTCCAATGCCGAATGGCCTTCCGTGCGAGCTATACTTGCCATTTACATACCATTGGATGAAATTATTTGCTATAGCCTCTAGACTATATCCATAGCTTACTAATGCATCTATTGTAGCTAATGTTAATGCCGTATCATCGCTCCATACGCATTCTCCACGGTACTTCAAACATCTGAACTTCATTATAGCATTAACATCTACATTTCTTCTTCTAGAACCCTCATAGGGTATGCCAATAATATCTCCAAGAATATGGCCTAATACTGCTCCATAGACACGCTCACCTAAATTCATCCCCATTCACCGTGGAGTAACTATAATTCTCTATAGAGGGCTCTAGTTTTTATTCTATAGCTTACAACTATATCTCCAGTAGATAAACTGGTCCTACTGTGGGGCAACTGGTTTTGAGTAAAGACATACTTGATGAAATAATAGAGTTTAGGCTTAAAAAGAAATATAGGATCTTCCTTGATAAGGAAAAGCTTCATCCTGACTATATTCCTGAGAAGCTTCCTCACCGCGAAGATCAGATTAAGAGAATAGCATCTATACTTGTACCAGGACTTGAAGGTACTAGGCCAAGCAATATATTGATCTATGGTTTAACTGGGACTGGTAAAACGGCTGTTACATTATTTGTTCTTCGTGGATTAGAGGATCGGGCTAAGATTAGGGGAATAAGGTTTAGGTATGCCTACGTCAATACACGTAAAACTGATACTACTTATCGTGTTTTAGCTGAGATTGCCCGTAGCCTTGGACTTAGAATACCATATACTGGATTAGCTATTGCAGAGGTTTATCGTAGATATATTGAAGCACTTGATAGTTGGAGAGGCGTACATGTTATAGTTCTCGATGAAATAGATTATTATGTACGTAAACATGGAGATGATCTTTTATATAAACTTACGAGAATAAATGAGGAACTAACCCGTGGAAAGGCATCCATTATAGGGATTACAAACGATATAAATTTTGTCGAGAACCTTGATCCACGTGTCCGCAGTAGTCTTGGCGAGATCGAAATAGTTTTTCCACCCTATAATGCTACACAATTAGAGGATATACTATGGGATCGTGCAAGAGACGCATTTGTACCTGGAGTTATAGGGCTTGATGTTATAAAGTATTGCGCTGCATTAGCTGCTCGTGAACATGGTGATGCTAGGAGAGCCCTTGATCTGCTTCGTGTTGCAGGAGAAATTGCTGAGAGAGAAGATGCTGAACGTGTAACTATAGCACATGTTAAGCAAGCCTCGCTAGAGATCGAGCATGGCCGTATACAACAGATAGTGTCTACATTACCTCTTCATGCAAAACTTGTCTTAAAGGCAATACTATATAGTATAAGAGATAAAGGATATTCAACGACTGGAGAGACATATAATAAATATAGGAATATTGTTACTAGTTTAGGTTATGAACCATTGACTCAACGAAGGGTTAGTGAGATAATTAATGAACTCGATATGCTAGGTATAGTTAATGCATTAGTTGTTAATCGTGGACGTTATGGCAAGACAAAGATGATAAGGATTAGCGAATCAGTATTGCCTGTTATAGAGCAATTATTATCTGTGGAAAATGGGTGATTACTTGAAATTAAGGTGGATCATAGGTTTAGATGATGGCTATTTTCCACCTTATTATAAGGGTAGAAAAGGGTATACGATATTATTAGGTGTTAAGTATTCTCTTACAAAGAGGATAATTGAAGGTATTGCATATACATTTATTCTTGTTGACGGATTAGATGCCACTGAGAAGGCTATAAGATTAGTAGAATATCTAGGAGGAGATATCGTATTATACGATGGAATAACCTATGCTGGATTTAATGTAATTGATCCTTTTAGGATACAATCCATTACTAGTGTTCCAGGTATAGTATTTTATAGGCATCCACTGTCTTTAAAGAGGATATCAGATGCATTGGTAAAACATTTCCCAGACTATAAAATAAGGTTAGATGTGATCAGAAGAGCATTGCTACGTAGGTATAAGATTAGTACGGAATGGGGTATATACGAATATACACCTGTAGAAATTGATCCGTTAGAGGCAAAGAAGTTACTTGAAAAACTCCAATATTATTCTCCTGAGCCAGAACCAATAAGGATAGCTGATATACTATCCTCTAAAGCTTCAAGAAAACTTATAATAAGGTATGAGCGGGCCCGCCGGGATTTGAACCCGGGACCTACGGGTTAAAAGCCCGCCGCTCTACCAGGCTGAGCTACGGGCCCATCCTATTTTGTATGCAACTGTTCTTCCAGATATGATTGAAGTGGTTTAGGCTTTTTATTACTTTTCTCTCGAAAACTATTATTTCCCAGATTTCTATGCATGAGGAGAATAAGTATTTATATAGTATTTTAGTATTTACCATATATTTTCTAGACCTGAAAACGGTAAGACTTAAGAACTCGTATAGAAATACGGGAGTCTAGTTTATACGTGTGTATATAACATAGGGATAAACTATAATTTGGAGGTAAGTATATAGATTAGGGTTGAACGGCTATGCCTAGGTCTAAGAAAAAGGGAGTTAATATTCTAGACCATGAATGGGTTCCAGAGCACGAGGTTTTGAGTCCAGAAGAAGCTGCTAAGATTTTAAAAGAGCTTGGCGTGAAGCCTATACAGCTTCCCTGGATCAGTGTAAATGATCCTGTAGTTAAAGCTATTGGTGCTCATGTGGGTGATATTATTCGTATCTGTCGTAAAAGCCCTACAGCTGGAGAGATTATTGTGTATAGATATGTAATTGTTGATTAGGTTTTAGAGGGTGATATTTTAGTTGAGTAATAACTTGTCTCAAAAGGTTTTTCCTACACCAGATGATAGATGGGTTGTTATAGAAGCTTATTTCCGTGAGAAAGGTCTTGTAAGACAGCATCTTGATAGTTATAATGATTTTATAGAGAGAGGAATACATGAGATCATTAGAGAGTATAGTGAAATACCTGTACCTCAAATACGTGGTAAGATAGTAATTGATGATATAAGAATTGATAGACCCAAGGTTAAGGAAGTAGAGGGTTACGAGGAGGAGGTAAAGCCGATAGAGTGTCGTCTTAGAAACCTAACATATGCTTCTCCTGTCTATCTTAAGTTCCATGTAGAGATTGAAGGAGACTATTATGGTCCATACGAAATATTGCTTATGAATCTTCCAGTAATGCTTAAGTCAAAGATTGATCCACTTAGTCAAATGACGCCGGAAGAACTTGTCAAGGCTGGCGAGGATCCCAAGGATCCTGGTGGATACTTTATAATTAATGGTAGTGAACGTGTACTCATAGCCCAAGAAGATCTAGCTAGTAATAATGTCCTTGTTGATAAGGCTGCTGAGGGTAGTGCTGCAACACATATTGCCAAGGTTATTAGTGTAGCACGTGGCCGTAGAAGTCAACTCGTTATTGAGAGAAGGAAAGATGGTATACTCTATGCTAATCTACAGGGTATAAGAATACCTATAACGATCCTTATGAGGGCATTAGGGCTTAAGCGTGACGAGGATATAGTCTATGCCGTAAGCCTTGATCCAGAGATACAAAAGGAGATGCTTCCAAGTCTTATAAAGGCACGTGAGATAGAGACTGTAGAGGATGCACTAGACTATATAGGTTCTCGTGTAGCTATTGGTCAGCCTAAGGCGGCCCGTATTGAACGTGCTAAACTAATGCTTGACGAACATTTACTACCACATATAGGTAATAGGCCCGAGGATCGTAGGAAGAAAGCATACTTTATAGGACAAATGGCATGTAAGCTACTTGAACTTGCAAAGGGATGGAGAAAGCCCGATGATAAAGATCATTATAGGAATAAGAGGCTTAAATTAGCTGGAGAACTACTGGCCCAGCTACTAAGATATCATCTTACGAATTATTTCGTACGTGAGTTAAAGAATACTATTGAGAAAACATTTAGTAGACACCGTAAAGCTGATCTTAGAAGTGCTTTAAAGCCAGGTATATTAACCGATAGAATACTTCATGCAATGGCTACTGGTAATTGGCCGGGCGGTAAGACTGGTGTAAGCCAGTTACTAGATCGTACTAATCTTATGAGTACATTAAGTCATTTAAGACGTGTAGTATCACCATTAGCCCGTAGTCAGCCGCATTTTGAAGCTCGTGAACTTCACCCTACACAATGGGGGCGTATATGTCCATTTGAATCTCCGGAAGGCCAGAATATTGGACTAGTTAAGAATCTCGCATTAATGGCTAGTGTAAGTGTTGGAGTACCAGAGTCAACTGTTGAACCTATACTCAGAAATCTCGGTGTTATATCTATTGATAAGATTATTGAGGAGGCTAAGAAGAAGGGTCCTGAAGCATTTCTCTCATGGAGCCGTGTCTATCTTAATGGTAAACTCATAGGATATCATCCTGATGGAGCAAGGCTTGCCAATGATCTCCGTAGACTTAGGCGTCGTGGAGAAATAAGTCCTGAGGTAAATGTTGCCCATATAGTCACTAAACATACAAATGAAGTATTTGTAAACACCGATCCAGGACGTATTAGGAGATTATTATTCGTTGTTGAAGACGGAGAGCTTAAGCTAAAGCCTGAACATATAAGGAAGCTTAAAGAAGGTAAATGGACATTCACCGATCTTGTTGAAAATGGTATTGTAGAGTTTCTAGATGCTGATGAAGAAGAAAATGCCTATATAGCATTAAATCCAGAGGAGATCACTCCGGAGCATACTCATATGGAGGTATGGACACCAGCTATTCTAGGTATAACCGCATCATTGATACCTTATCCAGAGCACAACCAGAGTCCACGTAACACTTATGAAGCAGCAATGGCTAAGCAGGCTCTAGGACTCTATGCAGCTAATTACCAGCGTCGTATGGATACACGTGGCCACTTCCTTCATTATCCACAGAAACCACTTGTTCAGACACGTGTAATGGATATTATAGGCTTTAATGCTCGTCCAGCCGGCCAGAACATGGTTGTAGCCGTAATGAGCTTTACAGGCTATAACATAGAAGATGCCTTAATAATGAATAAAAGCAGTGTTGACCGTGGTCTTGGAAGAAGTACATTCTTTAGACTATATAGTACAGTGGAATACAAATATCCAGGCGGACAAGAAGATCGTATAGAGATACCACCACCACATGTTAAAGGATATCGTGGCCCCAAAGCGTATGAGAAACTTGAAGAGGACGGCATTGTAATTCCTGAAACACCAGTTAAAGGCGGCGATGTACTTATTGGTAAGACCAGTCCACCTAGGTTCCTCACCGTACAAGAATATGGTGTTGGTACAGGCTTTGTTAGACAAGATACAAGCATTGTTACAAGACATGGTGAGAAAGGCGTTGTTGATACTGTATTGATAACGACTGATTCTGAGGGTAACAAGCTTGTAAAAGTCCGTGTACGTGACTTAAGAATACCCGAGCTTGGAGACAAGTTTGCAAGTCGTCATGGACAGAAAGGTGTTATTGGATTACTTATACCACAAGAAGATATGCCATTTACAGAAGAGGGTATTGTACCTGATCTAATTATTAATCCACACGCATTCCCAAGCCGTATGACTGTTGGACAGCTTATTGAAAGTATTGCTGGCAAAGTAGCTGCTCTTGAGGGGAGATTAATTGATGCAACACCATTCTACAAGGAATCCATTGAGAATATCAAGCTTACATTGAGAAGACTTGGCTATTCTGACACTGGTGAAGAAGCTATGTATGATGGACGTACTGGTGAGTTACTGCAAAATCCAGTATTCATAGGTATAGTCTATTACCAGAAACTACATCACATGGTAGCCGACAAGATACATGCAAGAGCACGTGGCCCAGTACAGATTCTTACAAGGCAACCTGTTGAAGGCAGGGCTCGTATGGGTGGTCTACGTTGGGGCGAGATGGAGAGAGATTGTCTGGTTGGCCATGGAGCTGCATTACTTCTTAAGGAACAATTGCTTGACAAAAGTGATCGTACGATAATCTATGTATGTGAATTATGCGGTCATATTGGTTGGTATGATAGGAATAAGGGCAAGCATATATGTCCTGTTCATGGAGATAAGGGTAAGCTTTATCCAGTTGAAGTATCATATGCGTTTAAGCTTCTCCTTCAAGAGCTTATGAGTATGTGTATCATGCCTAGGCTTAAGCTAGAAGATATAGTTAGTAGTAAGAAGAGGTGATCATTGTGCCTAGTGCTCGTAGAATTGGAGCTATAAAGTTTGGTATCTTAAGCCCAGATGAAATTAGGAAAATAAGTGTTACAACAATATTCACTCCAGATGTCTACGATAACGATGGAATGCCTATTGATGGAGGAATAATGGATCGTAGGCTAGGAGCTATAGAGCCTCGTGAAGTATGTCCTATATGTGGTAATACAAGAGATAGTTGTCCAGGGCATTTTGCCCATATAGAACTTGCTAGACCAGTTATTCATGTAAGTTTTGTGAAACACATACTTATTTATCTAAAATCAACATGTAGGCTTTGTGGTAGAATTCTTCTTGAACCAGGTGAGGCCCAGAGATACCTAGATCTACTGGCACGTCTTGAAAAAATAGGTGCTGATCCATTAAAGAAGAGGCTTATAGAATATATCCGTAGAAAAGCCTCCAGGCAAATGGAGTGTCCTCACTGTGGCGCTAAACAGTATAAAATCAGGCTTGAAAAACCATATATCTTCTATGAAGAACGTGAAGAAGGAGTTGTAAGATTAACTCCTGCAGATATACGTAAACGTCTTGAAAAGATCATTAATGATGATGTCAGACTTCTTGGAGGAGATCCTTTAGAGGCTAGGCCTGAATGGATGGTTTTAACTGTCTTACCGGTACCTCCAAAGGCAGTACGTCCATCAATTCTATTAGAAACAGGTATACGTAGTGAAGATGATCTAACCCATAAGCTTGTCGATATAGTTCGTGTGAATAATAGATTACGTGAGCACATTGAAAGCGGCGCTCCAAATGCCATTATTGAAGAGGAATGGGAGCTATTACAGTACCATGTAGCAACATATTTTGATAATGAGGTTCCAGGCATTAGTCCTGCAAGACACCGTAGTGGTAAGATATTGAAAGGTATTGCCCAGAGACTTAAGGGTAAGGAAGGACGTTTTCGCGGTAGCCTTAGTGGTAAACGTGTAGACTTTTCTGCCCGTACAGTCATTAGCCCTGATCCCAACTTGAGTATCGACGAAGTTGGTGTACCAATAGATGTTGCTAGAATATTGACTGTGCCAGAAAAGGTTACTCCATGGAATATTGATTTCCTTAGAAAGCTAATACTCAATGGACCTGAGAAATGGCCTGGTGCAAACTATATCATAAAGCCTGATGGCAGACGTATAGATCTTAGATTTGTTGATCGTAAGGCTCAGGCCGAGGCATTAACTCCGGGATATATAGTTGAGAGACATCTCTTGGACGGTGACATAGTATTATTTAACCGTCAGCCAAGTCTGCACCGTATATCTGTTATGGCCCATGTGGTTAAAGTTCTTCCATATAAGACCTTTAGATTAAACTTGCTTGTATGTCCACCATATAATGCTGATTTTGATGGAGATGAAATGAACCTTCATGTACCACAGAGTGAGGAGGCTCGTGCTGAAGCACGTATACTAATGCTTGTTGAGAAGCATATACTTAGCCCAAGGTATGGTGGACCCATTATTGGTGGTTTACAAGACTATATTAGTGGTGCTTATCTATTAACAGCTAAGTCAACACTGCTTACAAGGGATGACGTCATAGACTTACTTGGTGTAGCAGGATACCGTGGCCCATTACCTGAACCAGCTATATTGAAGCCTGGCCCATATTGGACTGGTAAGCAGCTTGTAAGTCTATTCCTTCCAAATGATCTAAACTATAAGAGGAGAGCTACCATCGGTAAAGCTGCTACACTAGCATGTATTGATGAAGATTGCCCACATGATAGTATCGTAGTTATTAAGAAGGGTATATTGTTAGAAGGCGTACTAGATAAAGCTAGCATCGGTAGGGAGGAGCCCGAGAGTTTATTGCATTGGCTTGTTAAAGAATATGGTGAAGACATTGCTAGAAGATTTATGGACAATGTCTATAAGATGTTTATACGCTATGCTGAGAAACATGGGCTAACACTTTCCTATGATCACGTAGTACTACCTCCGGAGGCTATGAAGAAAGTTAAGGAGATCATTGAAGAAAAGCGTAGAGAGGTATTTGAGTTAATTGAAAAGTATAAGCGTGGAGAACTAGAGCCTAGGCCTGGCAGAACTCTTGAAGAAACTCTTGAGGAAGAAATAATTGACCTATTGTCTAAGAGATTGCTTGATGATGTAGCTGAAGCTATTACGCCGTATTTCAATTTACGTAATCCAGTAATAGTAATGGCTCGTACTGGTGCACGCGGTAATCCAGTAAACCTTACACAAATGGCTGCACTCCTTGGACAACAGACGGTACGTGGTCATCGCATAACACGTGGATATTACAATCGTACATTACCGCACTTCAAACCAGGCGATCTTGGTCCGGAGGCACGTGGTTTTGTAGCTCATGGTTTTGCAGAGGGATTAACACCTGTTGAAATGTTCTTCCACGCAGCAGCTGGCCGTGAGGGTCTAGTTGATACTGCTGTACGTACTAGTCAAAGCGGCTACATGCAACGTAGGCTTATTAATGCTCTACAAGATCTAAGAGTTGAGTATGACGGTACTGTGCGCATGCCTACCGGAGAAATCGTACAATTCCGCTATGGTGAGGATGGAGTTGATCCTATGTGGAGCGATCATGGTAAGGCTGTAAAGGTTGAACGCGTTATTGAAAAAGTTATAGGGTGGAGAACATGAGTTCAAATGGTAAGCCTATAGAATCGAAGGATGAACTAATATCCTATCTTGAAAAGAATTTAAGAGGACGTGTTAGTGAAGCCATATATAATGATACAATGGATCAGCTGGTTGAGACTTGGGAAAAATATGGATTAACCTATGAAGAACTTGATAATATTATCAAGGAGATTATTGATAGATATGAGAAATCACTCGTGGAACCCGGAGAAGCTGTTGGAACTGTTGCTGCACAGAGTATCGGTGAACCATCTACGCAGATGACTCTGCGTACATTCCACTATGCTGGTGTACGTGAGTTTAATGTGACTCTAGGCCTTCCAAGACTTATAGAGATCGTTGATGCACGTAAGAAGCCTGGTACACCGATTATGGAGATCTATCTTGATGAAGAGCATAAATATAGTGAGGAGAAGGCTCGTGAAGTCCAGAGACGTATTGAGACAACAACCATTGAAAATATTGCTAAACGAATAGATGTTGATCCACTGATGGGCGTTACTATAGAGCTTGATAAATCTATGATGGAGGATAAGGGTGTTTCTATAGAGGATTTACGTAAGGCTCTTGAGAAGTTGAAGCTTGGAGATATAGATGTTGATGAATATAGTGGTATAGTGTTTATACAGTGGAAGACTACACCTGATTATACAAAGATCGAGAGGATTAGGAGGAAAATATTTAGTGCGAGAATAAAGGGTGTTAAGGGTATTAATAAGGTGATTATACAGAAGAGGGCTGTTCCACAACCTAATGGTACTGAGAAGGAAGAATATGTATTAATAGCTGAAGGAAGTAATTTACTCGAGGTTATGAAGATACCTGGTGTTGATTATAGAAAGGTATTTACTAACAATATTAAGGAAGTAGAAGAAGTACTTGGTATAGAGGCTGCACGTACAGCAATTATAAGAGAGATCATGAACGTGCTTGAGGATCAAGGTCTAGATGTTGATATTAGACATGTAATGCTTGTAGCTGATATAATGACTTGGAGTGGTACAGTTAAACAAGTTGGCCGCCATGGAGTAGCTGGTGAGAAGCCAAGCGTACTTGCTAAGGCAGCCTTTGAAATGACTGTACAGAAACTTGCTGAGGCAGCTATTGCTGGTGAAATGGATCCTCTTGTTGGTGTAACGGAAAACGTAATAATAGGTCAACCCATACCTTTAGGTACTGGCATAGTTGAACTGTATATGAGACCTAGTGGTGAAGAGGAGAAGGGTGAAAAAGAATGAGTCTTAGTGTAACAGATTTCGCCCGTGAACTTCAAATGGTTTTAAAAACTGGTAGTATAGCTATTGGTACAAAGAAGACTATTAAACTAGCTAAACTAGGTAAGACAAAGCTTATAGTACTGGCTAAAAACGCCCCTCCCGAAGTGAAAAAAGATATAATGTACTATGCAAAATTAGCTAAAATACCTGTGTACGAGTTTCCTGGCACAAACATGGAGCTTGGAGCTGTATGCGGAAAACCTTTTAGTATTGCTGCGTTAGCTATAATTGATCCAGGCCAATCAAATATTATTGAGTTGATTAAGGAACGAGGTGAGGTGAAGACATAGACGTGGGTATTGGTGTTAGGCTAACACCTGAAGAACTAAGATACATGGCTCTATTACATGAATTAACAGGCGTCCATGTTAGAGACTGTATTATTGATGATGAATTTAACCGCATAATATTTGTTATAAATCCCCATGAAATAAGCCAAGCCATCGGACCTAGAGGATTACATATACAGAAGCTACGGAAGATCATAGGACGTAATATCGAGATTGTAGGATATAGTGATAAACTTGAAGAGTTAGCTAGATATGCATTAATACCAGCCCGTGTACGTGATGTTAGAGTTGTACAGCGTGGGGGTAAGAGAACAATATACGTTAGTGTAGAGCCTAGTGATAAGGGTATAGCTATTGGTAAGAATGGTAAGAATGTTGCCCGTGCAAGGCTATTGCTTAAGAGATATTTTGGAGTAGATAATGTGATCATAGCTTAGGGGCTAGACAAATATTTAAAGACCTCTATACAACACCCATATAGATTAGATGTGGTTGGGGAGAGAATAATATGACTGGGAAGAAATCACCCAATGGACTATATGCTGCTAGGAAGCTTCGTAAGAAGAGACTAAAGTTTAGATGGAGTCAGCGTGAATTCAAGATCAAGATGCTTGGCCTTAAGAAGAAGGTAGATCCACTTGAAGGAGCACCTATGGCCCGTGGTATAGTGCTAGAAAAAGTAGCTGTTGAGGCTAGACAGCCGAACTCTGCTGTACGTAAATGTGTACGTGTCCAGCTTGCAAAAAATGGTAAGGTTGTAACAGCATTTGTTCCATGGGATGGAGGTATAAATTATATTGATGAACATGATGAAGTTGTTATAGAGGGTATAGGCGGGCCTCGTGGCCGATCAATGGGCGATATACCTGGTGTACGTTATAAGGTTATAAAGGTTAATGGTGTATCGTTAAAGGCTTTATGGCTTGGTAAGAAACAGAAACCTATAAGATAACATACTTAGAATATATCTAGATCTTCTTCTGACTCCTCTCTAAATTCTTCTTGCTGATCAACTAATACTTTTCTAATATAGATAGGCCTATGCGTTATAAGTGCAAGAAGTATTGCATGACTAGGGATCATTTTCCTACGTATAATCATTTTATCTTCTCCAAATTCTGCCGTAGCAGAATATGTATAAGTTTCTGGATTTATTGAATCTATAACTACTCTTCTTAAATGTCTGCCAAGAGCATC
>CAZITZ010000032.1:11287-12439 GCA_964542295.1 uncultured Desulfurococcaceae archaeon | reverse complement strand
ATTAAATGTATTGATTATAGTATTTTTTCAAAAGATGAGATAAAGGCCTTCATAGCGTCTTCATTTTATGATCTATTGATGACTGGAGTTACATTGCCAATAATATTTAATGAACCTTATATAGATCTATTATATGACGTTATAAGATCCTATAAATTAAAATCAATCATTATTATTGATGAAGAAGAATATATAGATAAATTTCTACATGTTAAAGAAGTCACTGTAGGTACTACTTCTAAAGATCTTTCCGATAAATATTCTATAATATACATAGACCTTTCCAGTATTTGTAGTCTTGAAGAAGTCGGTAATGAGAACTGTAAAATAGTATATATGAAGGATCTCTATTCCCCTCAATATATTCTAATATATCGGCATATGTATGACAAGGACATTAGATCTCTATTATTCTCGGGATACCTACTAGTATCAGGGACCTATAATATAAAAGTTGGTACTCCAGCGGATCTAATTATATATAAACTTGATAAGATAATACATGCTCCATTATTGAAAATAGATCCATTGTCAATTATAGCTAGAAGCTTTAATCCTGATCTAGTTATTCAAAAGGGTGAAGTAGTTGTAGAAGAAAATATGAACTACGTATTTAATGAAAGAAACTTACTGAAAAATCTGAAGCTAATTATATAAATAGTAACCTTGTAAAAATAAATTAGATAACTATATACGTATCTAAATAGTATTTACTTGGGATCCGAGTATGAGTATTTCAGAAACTGTTAAGAAAATTATTAATTTCTTAAAAAATTTAACAGGTATTAACTGGATAATAGTAGTTGATAAATCTAAAGACGCTATTGTCTATACACATAAGATAATTAACGATGATCTTGCACACAGTATTGGAAGTATAATCATCGATATTTCTAAGAATATGAGAAGATTGAGAGAACTTATAAGGCCTTTCCAGACCGAAATTAACGATCTATACTCAACTACTATGTGTTTAAGGCAACATATGATTGAAATGAAAGAATATCTTAATTATATATTCGTATTTTATGGAGATGGTAAAGTATATCATGCGATCTCTAATATATTTTATATACTTAGAAAAGGTAAGAGCGTTAGATGCTATTCATGTGGAAATGATCTAACATTAGCTACTTATATATGTCCAAAATG
>CAZITZ010000032.1:0-11187 GCA_964542295.1 uncultured Desulfurococcaceae archaeon | reverse complement strand
TTTTACATAGTGGGAAACTAAGTCCACTTAATAATAAATAATTTTTACTTATACTTACATAAGTCTAGTATTGACTAAGATAGATATTAATGGAGGACTTCATTATGGTACTCAATAAGATCATGGGTATTAAAAAGGTATTGCTACCTGGACCTATACACATACCTGAAGATATCTTGCAATATGCTGCTTTAAAACCGATAAGCCACAGAAGTAGGGATTTCATTGATTTACTGTCTATTATTATTAATGATCTTAGAGTGATCATGGATATAGATGAAAGGGATCACTTGATCCTTATGCCGGGATCTTCTACCATAGGTATTGAAGCAATATTTTCGAACATCATTGATGAAAATACCAAGGTTCTTGTATTAGAATATGGATTCTTTGGTTACAGAATTAGGGAAATAGTATCCAGGTATACAAATAATGTAAAATCTATTAAGTATAAATTCCCATCTATACCCCAAAAATGCGAGATAATGAATATTCTTGAAAGGGAAAACTATGATATTATAGCTTTAGTTCATAATGAGACAAGCATCGGATACGTTATCAGGTTCTTGCCTGATATAGCTAAGATAGTTCATGAAAAGGATGCTTATTTAGTCGTAGACGGTGTTTCAAGTATTGGTGCAGAGGAATTTAAACTTAGTAAATGGGGCATTGACGCGGTTATAACTGGTTCACAAAAAGCATTAGGAGGTTTACCTGGTCTTAGTATCATAGGATTTAGTAATAGATTATATGAAAGAATTCAAGATCTAAGGTATAAAGGCCATAAGGTGCCTTTTTACTTTGATATACCACTGTATTTAGATGAGTATAAAAATCATGGATGGATACCGACCACACCGCCCATAAATTCACTTTATGTACTTTACAAGAGTCTTGAAAAAATAGTTAATATGGGCATTGATAGATATCTAGATCTTCATAAAACTAGGGCCTTAAAAGTATATGAATATGCTTTTAATCAAGGCTTAAAACCAATTATTGAGGATCCTTATTATAGATCTAATAGTGTAGCTGTTTTCTATCTCGAAAATTCCTTACCTATTGTAGATGAGATTAGGAGAAGGTACAGAATACTATTGGCTCCAGGAGTAGGTGAATATAGGAATAAGATGATAAGGATAGGTATGATGGGCTTTATAGACCTAAGTGATATAATTGAGGCAATAGACCTCATTCTAAAACATATCAGTAAGTGAATAATTTTTCTGTATGCTTACATACACGATAGGTACGATTACTCCATTTCTCAACATAGCCTAGCCTTGCCAATGCTGCCAGAATTTTTCCAGCTGTATTGAGAGCTACTCCTAATTCATATGCTATTTCATCAACACTAATAAATCCCTTTTTCATTAATACGATTCTATGTCCTAGTTTATGTAGATCTATTCTAACATTAAGCTTAGCTCTACTCATTGAATATCTCCCACTTTAATAAAGACAATTATATAATGGAGACACTAAACTGAAACTATTGTAGAAGGGCCGGTAGCTTAGCCTGGAAGAGCGCCGCCCTCGCACGGCTTAACTTGGGAAAGGCGGAGGTCCCGGGTTCAAATCCCGGCCGGTCCATAAATTTCTTTAAAATGCTAACGATAGAGTTCTATAAGGATTAAACATAATATTTTATATAGGGCCGGGGGATGGAGGCGATGGGCGGTCTGAGGTAATGATGATCCATTGTAGCAAGAACCTCGGCCCTAATATTGATCGATGAAGAGCAGCGGATAAACTGATGCATGATGAATATTCAGTCTGAGATCAAACCTATTCTGTATATTCTAAATAAAATTTATAACTGATATAGAGAGAGATTTATGAAGTGATGCCGGGAGTAGGGCCCGTAGCTCAGCCTGGTGGAGCGCCCGGCTGATAAGATCGTTCTCGTCTTAGAGACCGGGAGGTCGGGGGTTCAAATCCCCCCGGGCCCATTTCTTTTAGGATAGATTTAATTATTATCACTGCATAATTAGTTCTTGACGGTGTTTAGACTTGATAGTTGAAGAGATGATATCTCCTATAGTATTGGTGATTCTTGGGATCATATTAGCGTTTATCGGCAAGAAGTTATTAAGGATCATGGTGATGTTGGGCGGCGGCGTTGCTTTTGCATACTTTACCTATATGTATTCTGGTAATTTAGGTCTTGAAGGTACAGCTGTCTATGTAGCTGCATTGCTAGCATTTATTGTGGGCGCGTTCCTAGCATGGTTTTTAGTGAAGCTTATATTATCTCTAGCAATAGGCTTTGTACTTGGCATGATACTGACATCTATTCTTGGTTTATCTGGTAATATATACGCAATGGTATTAATTATATTATTCTCTATAGTTATAGCATACATTTTAGCTGAGAAGATGGTATCCATTGCATTGACTCTACTTGGAGTAGCAATATTTTACTTAGGATTATCGGCGTTACTAGAGGGTATTATTAGAGGATTTATGGCAACTGCAGTGTCTCTTGTAATATCGTTTATATTATTCATCATAGTAGCAATATATCACTTAAAGAAAAGGTAGAATCTATACTTTTTAAATACTAAACAGAATATTTTCTACATAATAATTTGAGATGGGAGACTACTTGACTAGAATAGTGAAGCCTCGATCAAGTGTGCAAAGATACTATGAGGTATTATTTACATTACCTCATCCCATACTTTTACTAATATCCACCATATTAATTTATTTACTAATTTACATATTTCTAAAAAGCATGGATCTACTTATAGTATACATAATATGGTCGATTCTATATTACTTAGTTCATTTATTGGGCTTTTCCTTTCTAAAAAGTCCATTATTGATAATCAAGAGGATCTTGGGTCTTTATCTAGTTATTAACATATACATGTTTCTAGTAATGCTTATTTCGAACATAATACTCCATGATTCGTTATTAGTAGTATTTACAGGACTAATGTCAATGAATATAATTCTATTACCCATCTATGCTGGAATACATGGATTTAATAAGAGAACTATATCGATTTATCTAATAGTCTTTCTCTTCACAACACTTGTGAATACAATGGTATTAGCAAATATAAGATACTTTATATCTTCAATACCAATACTGCTAATTGGTTTATCAATAATGATATTCATAAATAGATATAGAATTAATAATTATGGAGCAATAGACCTTGGAGCTCTATTTCTGAGAAACTGGCTTAGCGGGGATAAAAGTATAGAGAAAGTTTTTCAAAAGCATGGTGTTAATAGAAAAATTTATACCCATATATTCTATGATGATAGAATTGCTATTATATACCCCGATATACATTTCGGACCATTTCGAAACACTGGCAGTAGTATGTTTCCATCAATGATAAGAGAGGTGTTTTCACAGAGGAATATACATCCAATAGTACTCCATGGAATGGGTAGTCACGAGAGGAATGTAGTGACTAGTACAGAGGCCGCCAAATACGTTAAATATATTTATGAAAAAGTTACTAAGAGCGAAGGTATTGGGATACTTGTGGGCATGCCCTTTAAGATTAAATATTATGACTGGGAGGCGCTTGTAATTCCCTTTTCAAAAGCTATACTCGCGTTCATATCTCGTCCTGGAAAGGGAATAGATGATCTACCTTATGGTATCCAAGAATATGCATTAAATAAAAGTTCAGAACATAATTTACCTCCTCTAATACTTATAGACTCACATAATTGGGAAGCAGAAGATAAAATAGATCAGAGGAGTCTCATGGGATTAGTGGATAAAATCATAGATGAACTTATGAATAGACAAGAAAATTATTTTGAACCAAATATAGGCTTAGCTATTCATGCACCAAATGGTTTTCTAGGAATAATCGATGACATGGTTTTCTTAGCTATTAATGTAGGAGGATGTAAAATAGGGATTTTATATGTACCTGGGAATAATATGGTTCCTGGTCTTAGAGACAAGATCATTAATGTAATATTAAATGAAGGTTACGATCTAGCTGAAGTATTGACTAATGATGAGCATCGTGAAACAGGTTTATTTTCAGACTACGTATACACTCCAGTGCAATATAGTCAAAAATTACTTGATATTGTTAAGAAAATGGCTAATGAAGCGCTAAGGACTATTAGTAAGAGCAATTTAAGGTACATATTCGTAGAGAGAGATCTTCATCTTATGGGAGATCTTGCATGGAAATTATTAGAGCTACTTGAAGAGGTATTTTATAAATCCCTATTATTGAATATTTTATACATAGCTCTAACACCAATAATATTTATTATATTACTAAGTATATGAGGAGTTCATTATGAGAAAAGAATTATGTGAAGCTATTAAAAAGTCTCTAAATGAATTATTTGAGAAAGTTTATGTTGATAAAACAAGTGATTATATGTCTATACTTGCTCTAAAGGATGATAGTAACGGTATTATACTATGTATATGGGATAAAGAGCATTATATTCTCGCTAAACTCGGTAGTCTATCAACAACTATTCTTTTAAATTGTAACGACTTTGTTGTTCAACCATATGGACTATTTCTATTCGCCAGAAACATCCATGAACTTATTGAAAAGCTTAGGAGTAAGATAAAGGTGATTTTAAATGAAAAAGTATAAACTACTATTAATGGATCTTGACGGTATTTTGTGGAGAGGAAATAAGTTCTTAGACAAAAACATTATAGCCACTAAAAAATTATTGTTAAAGGATTATAGGATAGTTTTCATGACAAATAATGCAACTAGATCTAGAAAAGAATACTATGAAAGAATGGTTAAAATTGGAATAAGTGTTGATATAAATGACATATATACTAGTGCATACTTACTTGCATTATATATTGTAGAAAATGGAATAAGGCCTGTGTTTGTAATTGGAGAGTCTGGTCTTTATCAGGAATTAATTAGTAATAATATACCAGTTATAAGTGATGCAGAAAGAGTGGGGTATGTTGCTGTAGGGTTAGATAGATATTTAACATATAATAAATTAGCCAAAGCCCTTAAGTACTTAATGAATGGTGCATTATTTTTAGCCACTAATACCGATCCTGTGTACCCTGTGGGTAATCATCTAGAACCAGGTGCCGGGGCTATAGTGAACTTTTTATCAACTGCTCTTGGACGAGGACCTGATTTTATCGCTGGAAAACCCAATACATGGATTATAGACGTCATAACTAGTAAATATGATGTATCGTATGACGAAATACTCATAATAGGTGATAGCATATATACTGATCTCCCATTAGGCTTGAAAAAGGGTATCGATACACTCCTCGTATTAACAGGTGTAACTAATAAAGAAGATCTAAATAGGATTACGGAGAAACCAACATATGTAGTCAATGATCTCAGTGAAGCTATAAATACTATATTATGATTTATTTTGACAATTTAGAATCTCCTAAGCTCTATATTAATAGAACCATTACATAGTCTTATAATTGAATAATACTTTTTCATAAATGGTCCAGGATTAACTATTAATGTTTTATTATACTTTACTTTTCCTCTTGCTTCATGTACATGTCCGCTAATCCATAATATTGGATATCTATGTTCCAAAAACATAGTATAGGGCTTTACACCAACTCTCAAGCCAATAAATGTCTTATCCAACGTATTATAGGGAGGTGCATGAGTTATAACTATAGTCCTACTATAGTCATTAACTAATTTATCCAATTTATTGATCATATTCTCTAAATATTCATCGTCGAATTCTATATATGTACCGAAGGGTGTAATGTTTGAACCCCCTATTCCATAGAAATAATAGCCCTTATAGGCGTATACTTTTCCATGAATATTAATAGCTACTCCATCGACATTATCTAATTCCAATGCATAATATGGATCACAATTTCCCGGAATAAATAAGATCATTTCAAAAAGATCAGTTAATTTCCTTAGGAACCTGATTACATCATCTATATTACCAAGATGTGTTATATCACCCGCAATAATTAATAACTCTGCATTATCTTTGATATTATTGATTTTCCTTACGTAATTAAATCTTCCATGTATATCGCTTATTGCAATAAACTCTATACAATCCATGATTGTACCCTAATAATCTATAGCTAATATATTCTTGGTAATCTCCAGAGAATATAAATAAAATGGAGCTAGTAGTGATATAGTTATCGAATATAGAGCAGGGGTTCCAGTAATGAAGTCAAACTTCACTAGAAAACTTGCAAGTATTAAGGTTAAAATTGAAATAAAAGAGGGTAGAGTAAGTGTTAGTGGCAGAGAATACTTTGCTGATCATGTATATGTTGTTGGATTTGAAAATGGATTATTTGATATAGGTAGCAGAGGGTTTAATATAGAAATAAACTTTAGATCTCTTCCAAAAGTATATACGGAGGGTTCATTAATAAAAATAGGAAATGTATTAGATAATATGATCATTGAGGCACCTGTTATTAAAAATGTTAAGGAAAAAGGTAATGATCTAGATATCTACATCGAAAATGCTGATTTAAAAATTAGACAAGAAAATGGTTCCACGAAAATAGTTGTTGAAGGCGTTAGAGAATATACAGTGTCTAAAGCAAGAATAAGTATATTTTGTAAAGAAAATTCTATAGCAAATGTCATGACAAGGCCATTTCTATCAATATGGATCTACTGTGGTGGATCGCATAAGATAGAAATTAAGAGAAAAGATGATTTAATATCAATTAATATTGCACATAGATGAATCAATTATATCTCTCTTATAGGATCACTTATTCCTGGTAATGTAATTATAGTAGGTAATCTTCTTTTATGTCGACTCCTCCTATGCATTTCAAGTATTTTCAATACTTTTTCTACTGGCAAACCTGTTTTCTTACTAACTTCTTCAATATCAAGTTTAAGATCGAATAAAGCATATAATATTAAATCTATTTCCTCATACTTCATCCCTAGTTCCTCTTCAGCCATATGACCTTTCCATAGCCTAGGACTACTTGGTTTAAATGCTATGCGCTCTGGTATACCTAAATGCTTGGCCAAGTATCTAACTTGGGTCTTATACAGTGAAGCTAAAGGTAATAGATCTACTCCTCCATCTCCATATTTAGTGAAATATCCAATAAGAATTTCACTTCGATCACTTGTACCAAGTACTAAGTAATTTTTGAGATTAGCATAGTAGTATAATATGTTCATTCTAATTCTTGCTCTAAGATTACCAGTTGCTATCTTATGTTCATCATTAAAGAATGGAAGTTCTTTTCTATATCCCTCTAATATATTATTTATGTATATGGTAGTGTAGTTTAAATTATATTTATTAAGTAAGTATATAGCGTCAGAAACATCTTCTTTAGGCGTAGTTGCTTCGTCAGGCATTATTAAAACATGTAAATGTTCCCTACCAACAGCTTTAACAGCTAAAGCTAGAACAGTTGATGAATCTACTCCTCCACTTAATCCCATTACATAGCCATTAGCCCCTGTCTCCTTTAAGAATTTTTTTAAGAAATCAATTATTGTTGATGATATTAAACTGTAATCAAGATTAATTAGATCTGATAATGTTATTCCCATAGTGATCACCTATAAGAGTTTTTCAGCGAAGAGCGTGTTCTTCATCCCATGCGAGTCTGTCCCGGTTTCCTCTTCATCTACTCAATAGGTATGTTTATCGGTGTCTATATACATATTGTTAGATAGCTAGGGGATATTTAATGAGCGAGATGGAGGTTAGGCCTAGTTTAATAGATCGTATTAGATCTATTATCGCTGAACATACCATTATAGAACGTGGAGCAAGAGGCGTAGAAATATATGTAGTTCCATCTATAGAGCTTAATCCGATCAAGCTTACTGATGAAGGAAAAGTGTATGGATTACGTGTCGTTGGATATAGAAATGGTTTAAAAGAGGTATTTAACTATATTTCATCTAGTAGTGAACCATATCTAATAGAATCATACATTTTCTCATCGGAAGAGCCTTCCACTGGAATATTCTTATTAAATGTTATTAATGAAGAGAGATTATGGAAAATCGTTAAAAAATTGGCTGATATAGATGGAGTTGAATTTATTGAAATACATGGGCCAGTAAAGTCATTAAGCAATTTCTTTGCAAATCATTGGTTATTTCCGCCTAGTATTATGGGAGATAAAGCTATTATTATACCAAGGTTTATTCTAAGAGATTTTGTAACTAAGTTGGGATATGACGTATTAAAGGATCTAATCAGGGATCTTGCTAGAAATATCAAATCATATATAGCTAAGGAAAAATTAGACCTAGATGTCATTATTGAAATAATACGTGTCCTTGGACTAGGTGACGTAGTAAGTGTTAGAGTAACTAAGAATAACTTGAAATTAGAGGTTAATGAGCCTAGAATAGATAAAAACATATGTTTAATTTACCTTGAACTATTTAATGAGTTACTTGAACTAGATCTAGATTTAGACAAGTTCGATGAAACTTCGTGTACTTTTAGAGTAAAGAAGCATTAACTTATTTCTCTTTAATGACTATAAATTCTTTTATGATCTTATCACCCGTACTAGTACCTATCCTTGAGGCACCAGCCATTATCATGGCTAAAGCATCTAATGCGTGTCTAATTCCTCCGGCAGCCTTTACCTTAATTCTATCTTTGCCTATATTATATAGTAATTTAACATCGTGTATGGTTGCTCCTCCTGCTAAGAAGCCTGTACTTGTCTTAACATAATCAGCACCTGATTCTATAACTAGTTCCGTAGCCTTGATCTTTTCTTCATCACTTAGAAGCCCTGTCTCTATTATTACTTTAACTATTTCTGCTCCATGTTTCTTTGACTCGTAAACAACTCTTTTCATATCTTCTAGGACCTTACTATAATCTCTGGATTTGAAAAAGTTTATATTCATAACCATATCTATTTCTTTAGCTCCATATTCTATAGCTAGTCTTGCTTCATGAATTTTTGTACTTGTTGAACAATTACCTAGAGGGAATCCAACAACTGTTGCTAATTTAATTGTATTTCCAGCAATTTCCTTAGCTTTAGGTATAAGAGACGATGGTATCATGAGACATGCAAACCCATATTCCTTAACATCATCTATGTACTTCTCAAGATCACTATATGTTGCATAGGGTTTAAGTAGAGTATGATCGATTTTTGATGCAAGCTCTCTAACAGTTATTTTACTAATAAGCTCATCTATATCAATCACATCTATTCACCTATGTAGGAATATATCTTATTAGGATATATACTTCATCAACTAGAATCATATTATTCTATTAAAATAAATTAATACATTATTTAAACAAAGATACATATTGTGGTGGATAACTTATGTTAGATATTATTGCTAATAAGAATGAAATTAGGGAAAAAATAGAGAAGCTGATGAGTAGTGCCCAGAAGAGACGTGCATTAAAAGATTATCATGCAAGGAGAAAACCGAGACCATGTGGTATAACGATCCATACAGGTGTTGGATGTAGTCTTAGGTGTCTATACTGTTATATCGAGGATATGGGTTTCAAATGGGATATTAAACCTTATCCATTAAATGATATAGAACTAGTATATGCATTACTTTCAAATCCATACTTCTTACCTGGAAAATATGGCACACTCATAGCTATAGGCTCTGTAACAGAGCCTTTTCATCCAATAACTAAGGAGAAAACATTCAAATACATAGAGGCATTGTCAAAGTACCTAGGTAACTTTGTACAATTCTCAACAAAAATGTACTTGACTGAAGAGGATGCATATAGACTTAAAGATTTAGATCCGGGCATTAGTCCATTAGTAACAATCATAACACTTGAGTATGCTTCTAAATTAGAACCCTATGCACCATCACCTGAAGAGAGATTTGAAACTATTAAAAATCTATCTAAAGCTGGACTCAAACCGATTCTCTTCTATAGACCGCTTATACCTGGAATCGTAGAGTATGAGTATCAAGAGATCATTAAAAAGGCTTTTAAATCTGGTGCTGTAGGGGTTGTTGCAGGCTCATTAAGAATTACAAAACTGATACTATCTCGTTTAAAAAGTATAGGTGTACCCATTGATGAGATTGTTAAGCGTTTACCCAGACAGCCCAGGGGTAATGAACAAGTAACTATCATGGCTAGTGATCTCAAGAAAATGGTCCTTAGTTATGCTAAGAGACTGGGCCTTATACCATTTACTGAAGCTTGTATGGCAAATATTTATACACATGGATATGTATGTTGGAAAATGATTTCAAGAAATATAGTTGTTGAAGGATTAAAGCCTCCTACAATCGATGAAGAATTAGTATATGATTTAGCTAAGGAGCTTGGTATAAAAGTATTAAGCATTAGGATTAAGAAAGGAGTTATGGAATTATCAATATCGGGTGGTGATAAAATCAAAAAATATCTGTTTAGTGAATTAGTTAAATATATATTTCGAATATGTACTCGTATACGTTAATCATAGTGATTCTATAATAACTTCTCTAATGATATTCTCTGTTATATTAAATGGAGTAGACTCAGTCAAGTACCTAAGTCCATTAAGTAACATTTTAATTATATCATCTAAGTCATTTTCACTAAAGCCATAATCACTTAATTTTTTATTAAATCCATGTCTTTCTTGAAATTTTATAACTACCTTTGATGCATAATTGCTATACTCAGATAGAGGTTTGATTAATGGATCAATTGCCTTTAGAACATAAGCCGAAGCTTCTGGTACAGCTTTATGAATATACTTTATAAGATGAGGACCTATAATAGCTAATCCGCAGCCGTGTGGAAGACGGGGATTTAGACCACTTAGTACATGTTCTAGAGCGTGTATTATATGTGTTGAAGACATGTCAATGGATATTCCTGCAATCATAGATGCGTAGAGAAGCCAGTATCTTGCCTCTATATCTCTTGGTCTATCTAATGCTCTTTCTAACCATTTATTAATTAGACTTATTGCATGCATACTCAATTGATCGCTGAAAGGGGTAGAGTCGATCGAGGTAACTGCCTCATAAGAATGATAGAATGAGTCAAGTGTAGTGTATAATGTTTGATCTCTTGGCAAGGACAAGGTGTATCTAGGATCATCTATACTTATATCATTATAACGTATAGATATACCTCTTTTCTCTTTATTTTCATTAACAGTTAATACCGCATATCTATCAATCTCTGTACCCGTGCCATGAGTTAAGTTAATAGCATATAGTGGGAGCATTT
>CAZITZ010000031.1:0-13057 GCA_964542295.1 uncultured Desulfurococcaceae archaeon | reverse complement strand
TAATTTCTCTAGCTCATCTATTTCTGTAATCAAAGGATTAATCCCGCTTGGCGGCATCTGATATATATGTTTAGGCTTTACAACCCGATCCCTTAACTCTGCAAATTTATTTGCATACAATATGGTATCATTCAATGTCAGGATAATGAATCCTCTAGGCAATATTTCAGCGATCAATCTATATTTTTTACCGGACTTATCAATGTCTATGAAGACTATTCTTTCAAAGCCCGGATATTCAAGATTCTTAATGATTCCGCCGCGTACATGCTTTCGCAAAAATGCTGTAAATTTGTCAATAGACTTTGTATATGGCTCATATAAGCTTAAATGAATTCTCCTACCAGGCTCTATTTTAAGGAATTTTTTACCATCCTTTGTAAGAATTTTTAATGCCCAATAACCTCCTGCATAATAGATATTATTGATTCGTGAACCGATTATTAATTCCCTATTTTCACTGGTCCATGCAATAATGTCAAATACAGTCATTGACTTTTTACGTTTCATAGATACTGTACCCCTTAGTGATCAATATATTCTTTAAACCTTAAAATATACTATTAACAATATATTTCAAGAACTGTGGGGAAGAATTTTGGACATAAGATCTTTTTGGAAAAAAGCAAATATTGAAGACAGAATTGTTATAACTAGATTCATAATGGGCCTTATATATGGTTTTATAGCCTATATAATCTATAGACTAGGAATTACTATAGTTTATGATGTAACTACAACAATATGGATTCTCGCAGCTATTGTATATTCTATATCAATATATTATGTAGGTAAGAAATTCAATGCAGAAGGTCTCTTCCTTTTACTTCTTCGCGGCCTACTAACATTCTATATTACATGGATTGCATTAGTTCTTATACTATATGATCTACTCGGATAACCCTTTATTACTTATTTCTTCAATAATGAAATCAGGTAATAAGCCCTCTAGAAGATATTCCTTTAGACCGGGTGCAAGTAAAGGCCTATTATTCACCATAGGGTATCTAAATGGTAGAAATATTTTGATCTCCTCATTGCCTATTCTTCTACTAAGTTCTATGCCATCTATATACTCAATACATTCAAGACAACCTCCTCTAAAAACTTCTAAGACTACATAAACAGCCCCATCAATGCTATATTGGCTCTTTCCAATATTCCGCTTTAATGAATCTTTAGCCCTACTTGATAAAAGCTTGTATGTTCTTCCCTTAGGAGGATGATCTCCAAGTATTCCGCCTACGACTATGGCATCGATATTTTCAAGATCATTTTTGGTAAGTGGTTTATCAGCTTTCGGATCAAGTACTAATAAACGACTATGATCAAATATATCTAGTACACTGTGTTCAGAAACTCTACCATATAGAGACAATATATTATGGTATCTTAATGGAACATTAGTATACATTATATGATCTTTACCAGCAAGTTTCGATGCATGCCTGTATTCTAATAGAATCCACGGAGATAATTCTGGCTCTAAATGTTCTATCACAATTAATGGCTTCCTCTCCATAGTTCCTTCCTCCTAGCCTCTAATTGATTAATTTCCATACCCATATATTCAGCAGCTGTCAATACGTTTTTACCATATATTAATGCCTCAACGTATACCCTACTAAGTCGTTTTCTAAAATCTAGATCACGTAATAAGTGATGATCAAGTATGATAGTGTCCAACTCCTCTATTTCCATAATCTTTAATAAATTCTCAATAGCAGTGTCAATAACTTCACCTTTGATCCTATAACCTTCAAAATATGTTGGGGGACCGGACATAACTAATAAATTAGGTTTCCATGAAATAATCTTGTCTAATGCTTTTCGACAAATAGGACCTTGGACATCGCTTGCATGAACCATTCTAAATTCATTTGCTTCAATTAGTGTCATTACAACATATCCTAGTGGTGTACCATCTTCTCCATGGGGAACTGGATTAGAGAATACTATCTTAAGATTTTTATCAATATTATAGGCTAAACCATCTGCTATTTTTAATTCTTTAACTAAATCCTTGACACCCATTTTGTTAAGTAAGATATATGCTCTAATTCTTTGACTATGATTAATGTTTTCAGTAGGATGTTTCAAATAGACTATTTTACCTCTATAATAGTCCTCTTCACCCTCTCTATACAAATAATGGTCTCTATGATAATGTGATATTATGATTATATCTGAATCGATGATCTCATCATGGATCATCTCTAAATGCTTATTGAATCTCTCAAGCTCAATCTCATGGGGCGGTAATCCATATCTTCTTGGGGCATAACTTACCCCGGGATCTATAAATATCTTATAAGAGCTGGTATAGACTACTGTAGCCATACTACGTGTACCCATGCTATCGAATCCAATGAACTTTATCTTAGGCTTTAATATGATCAGTCCTCCACTGTTATCTCTAAACAAGAGTATATTCCTATAATCAATATATATCTGACTAGTAAAATATGATACTTGGCTATTAAAGGAGTATGGCTGATTACATGGAATTCAAAATAATTAGTAAGCCAAACAATCCTAAGGAAATTGTTGAAGAACTAAAGAGAGCTATTGCAAGCCAAATGTCAATTATAATCATTGGCAAATGCGAAGTGTATTATAAGGGACGTGGTGAATCTAAGCTTAAAGAAGGTGAAAGAATAATTATTATTAAACAAGATGGGGCTTTTCTTGTACATAGGCCTATAGGCTATAAACCAGTTAATTGGCAACCTGATACAAGCTATATTAGGGTCCAGCTTACGGATCATGGCATTGAAATTATTGCATTTAGGAAAAAGTCTCAAGAAACAGTTAAGGTATTACTTGATTCAATAAAGTTTATTGGCTATGGTAAACTTGTTGATACTGGAAAATTTGTCATGTATCTCGATGAGCTTGAAATCAGGGACTTGTTGTATAAGCATCCAGAGATCATTGAAGATGGCATGAGATTTACTGAAAAGGAAAAGAAACTCGATATTGGAAGTATTGATTTGTTCGGATATGATCGCGATGGCAGACCAGTCATAGTTGAGATAAAAAGAGTGACTGCGACTCGTGAAGCTGTTCATCAACTTCATAGGTATGTTGAAGCATATAGGAGGAAATACGGAATTAAGCCTAGAGGCATACTTGTTGCTCCTAAATTTACGGCATCAGCTGATGAAGCTCTTGAGAGACTAGGTCTTAAAAAGAAGGAGATTAATATACTTAAGCTATGGAGTATGAAGAAAAAGAGTATTGAGGAAGGTAAGGGTAAGAGTATCCTTGAATTCTTATCATAATACGGTAGAGCTATATAATATCACAGCCAATGGATATGATGAACTTTATCGGGATGAGCAGTACAGTAAATATAGCTATGTATTTGAGAAAGGCTTTGTCTCTAGGGGAACAGTTATAGATGTAGGATGCGGGACTGGCTTACTTTATGAATATATAGTCTCTAATGGCTACAGTTTTGATAAATACATATGTATAGAGCCTAGTTACTCCATGCTCACTATTGCTATGAAAAAGTTCCATCATGATCCTAGAGTAATAGGATTTATTGGATTAGGAGAATTTATTGGCCTTAGAAGTTCCATAGCTGACTCCGTATACTCCTTTACTGTATGGGATAATGTTCCAATAAACTATAGGAAGAAGTTTCTTAATGAAATAATAAAGCTCACTAAATGCAATGGATATGTAGTATTATCCTTTATTAAACATGGCTGGAAAGATAAATTGAGATATATAGAAAGTATTATTATGGAAAACAATCATGATATAAGGTTTCTTGGCTGTAATAGATATGATTGTTTCCTAGTTATTTGGAAATAATTTTGTACTGGAATAAATACTTAAATATAGCATATAAGGGGTAAAACCTATAACATGGGGAAGGCGTAAAAGCTATTCATGGTTGTAAGTTTGAGGTGTAGATCTTGGCTTCAGTAAGAACGGGAGGTTCCCAGAAAATAGCTACTCCATTAAAATATCTAAGAAGTGCAATTAATCAAATTGTCCTTGTAAAGTTAAAGGATGGTACTGAGTATATCGGTGTACTCGAATTAGTTGATAATACTATGAACGTAGTATTAGCTGATTGTGAAGAAATAGATAGCCGTGGTAATCCGCAGGCAAAGTATGGACGTGTACTCATAAGAGGTAGCCAGATATTATTTGTAAGCATTAATTATGGGCATGTAGCCCCTGAAATAGCTGCAAGATAAAAGGTGCATGAAATGCTTAAAGCTAGAGATGTAATGGCTGGAGAGGTAAGATACGTATACATTAGTGATCCTATAGCTGAGGCTGCTAAAAAGATCTTAAATGAAGGTATAGGTTCTATTATTGTTGTATCGCCTGAAAAAGAGCCCATAGGTATTGTTACAAAGAGGGATATTATTAGAGCAGTTATATTTGAAAAACTAGATCCTTTTGAAGAACCTGTTGAAAAGATTATGACGTCTCCCTTAGTAACAGTCGATGCTGATGCAGACCTAGAGATCGTTATCGATACTATGTTCAAATACAACATAAGCCACTTACCTGTTAGAGAAGGTAATAGAATTATTGGAATAATTTCAGACTATGATCTTGTAGAGACTACAAGAGATCTATTAGAGATCATTAAGAAGAAGTATGAATAAGAAGAATACAATATCATAATTACATAGACTACTTCCTGTACTAGAATAGATTATCTAATTACTTGAATAATTATATAATATTAAATATTGGAGCATACATATTTAATTTCCATATAATAGATAATTTATATGGAGTTGATAAGTTATGAGTAGAGGCTATGGGCCGCGTAGAGGGTATCCAAGGGGTCCAGAGAGACATAGATGGTTAAGAAGTGACGGAACCCCTAATTTCTCTGATAGAATTTATAAAAAGACTGAGGAATTGGAGTTACTTGCTAAACGACCAGTTGAAACAGTAGCTTCATCTACGCCTATTCTTGAGGCTCTTGAAAAAATGAGCCGTGGCTATCGTAGTCTTCTAGTTACCAAAGGCCAGGGCTATCTTGAAGGCCTAATTGTAGCCATGGATTTAATAAATTATCTTGGGGGAGGCGACTATTATAATATAGTAGTTAATAGACATGGTAAAAACATATATTCAGCTATTCGAAATGAACCCGTAGAAACAATAATGACACGCGATCCTATTGTAGCATATATTGATGAAAAATTTCCAGCAGTTCTTGAGAAAATGGTTGTTCATGGAGTAGGTGTTTTACCTATTATTACACGCGATAATAGGATTTATGGTATTTTGACCGAAAAGGATATACTTGATTATCTGTCTGCAACAAGTTTCGTTGGCGTTAAAGTTTCAAGTGTTATGTCATCACCTGTTATTACCGTTTCTGAGAAGGACTCATTAAAGAGAGCTATGGAGACTATGATAAAATATGGTTTCCGTAGATTACCCGTAGTTATAAACAATATAGTTCGTGGCATATTAACGGCTATGGATATTATCAAGTTCTTCGGTAAACATGAGGCCTTTAAATATACTGTCTCAGGAAGCATTGAGGACGTCCTTAAAGTACCAGTTTCAGAATTAATGGTTCGAAATGTTGTAACGGTCTCGCTTGATTCAGATGTTGGTGAAGCTGCAAGAATTATGAGTGAAAAAGGTGTTGGTAGTGTATTAGTTGTTTCTGAGAATTATGAGTTAATAGGTATTGTCAGTGAAAGGGATGTACTATATGCAATAGCTAGTTCAAGTTCATAATATGGCATTATTTCATTTATTCCAATACATCTATTAATCCTATATTATTTATTTATACATGGTACGTGCTAAATTGGAGGTGCTATATAATTGAAAGCCCTAGATTTCTTGGCCGATGACTATCCTCTTGTAGATAAAAATGAGACTTTATACTATACCTTTAAGCTTATGGAGAAGTATGATCTCTATAAAGCAGTTGTTTATGAAAAAACAAGGGATGAGAAAGGACGTGAATATAAGAAAATAACAGGTATCATAACAGGTAGAGATATCGTTCTTAAACTTGCAACTCAAAGAATAAGATTAACTACTCCAGGCAGGCTCCATGTAAGTAGTTTTATGAGTTTAAACCCGATCACTATTTCTCCAGATACAGGGTTTAGTGATATGGTTAAGGTAATGTATGAAAAGTCTATAGGCATATTACCTGTTTTACGAGGCAATGACATCATTGGTATTGTATTAAGGGAAAAACTTCTTGAAGTTTTAAAGAAGGATGATACAGAAGTAAGATTTGTCATGAATACTTATCCGCTTATTGCCAGAACAAGTGATCGTATATTGAAAATTAGACAGGATATGTTGAATAATGATGTATCCTTTATGCCTGTTCTTGATGAGAGAAACGAAATTGTTGGGTATATAACAATTGCAGAATTAGCGTATGCATTATTTAAATTCCAAGATATAGTGCCTGCTAAGCATAAGAAAGAAAGAATCACACACTTAATCGTCGAAGATATTATGAGGTTTAGGCCTCCAAAATTAAGAATAACCGATACAATAGCTACAGCACTATCATATATTCTTGAGAAACGTTCTCGTGGTGCAATTGTTGTTGATGAAATTGGTAGTTTGGCGGGAGTAGTTACAGTACATGATCTACTTAGATACCTAGTTGAAAAGCAATTATAGAGTTCTTAACTGCAATAATATAGTCTCTATTTTATTTTCAATAATAAAACTAGCTTTGTCTTAATTCTAAATTTCTAAAAGTCTTTTTAAGGTTGTAAACCCTATTATCTTCATTGGTTTATAGGTCTTGAGAGAGCCTAAATTTATTGTTGATACGATGTTGGGAAATGTAGCTCGTTGGCTAAGAATGCTTGGCTACGACACTCTGTACTTTAAGAAGATCGAGGATTGGAAGATACTTTCAATGGCTTTAAAAGATGAGAGAGTGATTTTAACTAGAGATCATGGATTATGTAATAGGGCTAGAAAGAAGGGAGCAAAATGCCTACTTCTTGAACAGGATACTATGGAGGAAAGACTTGCATATATATCTATGAAGACAGGTATACGCTTATACATGGATCTTGAACGAAGTCGTTGTCCTATATGTAACTATGAACTTGTCAAGGTAGATAGAGAAACTGTAAAGAATAAAGTGCCGAGAAGAGTTTATGAGAAGCATAATGATTTTTGGTATTGTAGGAAATGTGGTAAAGTCTATTGGATTGGTAGGCATTGGAGGGGAATCGAGGAGACACTTAAGAAGGCAAGAGAGATACTTAGTAATTGGAAACAGTGAATATAGGCTGGTATATATGGAAAAACCTATTCATCCAAGAGAACTATCCATTAAAGATGGTGAATATCTTGTAAAACTTGCAAGACGTGCAGTTGAGGCAAAATTAGTAAATGGTGAAACTATAAAGCCTGAACCAAGTACTCCTCAATATCTATTTAGGCCTGGAATGGTATTTACTACCATTGAAACTTTTGAAGGATATGAAAGAAGGAGTTTACGTGGCTGTATAGGTTTTCTTCAACCAGTATATCCATTAGTTGAAGCCGTGATTAGGTCGGCTCTTGAAGCCGCATTCAATGATCCGAGGTTTTATCCACTAGAAAAGCGAGAGCTTGATATAGTTACGTTTGAAGTTGCAGTTTTATCTCTGCCTGAACCACTAGATGTAGCCAATAGGTGGGATCTCCCTAAGAAGATAATAATCGGGAGACATGGACTTGTTGCTCGTAGAGGATGGTTCCAAGGAACATTGTTACCGCAAGTACCAGTGGAATATTGTTGGGATGAAGAGACATTTCTTGCAGAAACATGTATGAAGGCAGGGATGAGTCCTGATTGCTGGCTTGATCATGCAACGGAAATACTTATCTATGAAGGTAGAGTATTTAGAGAGAAAGAACCCTATGGTGAAGTTGAGGAGAGGGATCTAAATAGGGAGTATATAAAGATATGTGGAAGGAAGAAGTAGGCATCTATGTTAGATCGCCGCATGTACAGAACGCTTCATGAATAAGATAGTATAATTCCTCCATACCCCTGCCATCCTTTGCACAAACTTCTACCGGTCTTAAAGCCTGTTTAGTCTTTAAAGCTATGTTTAGGAGCTCAGGAGCTATATCACTCAATAATCCCTCACTTCTTTCCTTCTTTGCTAGTTCTATGAGTTTCTCTGGAGCCTCTATCAAAAGCCTAGCATATTCTATATTCTCAGCAATATCTATCTTATTGACTACGGGAACAGTGAGTAAACCTGTCTTGATTTGTGCAAGCAGACCTAGAAACCATAGGGTAATAGCATCAGATAACCTATTTATTGCAGAGCAGTCAATGATATATACGCCTATGAGATTAACTATGCTTGATAGTTTATGGAAGAAGTATGTGCTAGCTGGACGAAAAATAAATGCCTCCATTTGACCCGGTGTATCGATTAATACGACATCCCATTCACTTATATTGCTAAAGGGTTCCTTTGATAAAATTATATCTGTTTTTTCAGCAATTAATTCACTAGCTTTTATAAAACCACCATTTGGGCCAAGATTATAGGCTCTCATAACATCATGCAATGTAAATATATCACGAATATCAAAGACCGGTTCATAAGGTATTATCTCTGCTCCAGGATCTAAATTTACCTGTGCAACTCTGAGAAATAGATTTCTACGAATCCATGAGCCAAATGATCTAACGAGGCTGGATTTCCCACTGCCTGCTGCACCAATAAATACTACAACCATTACCATCTATTTTACACCTCTACACAATACTTCATCTATGGATACTAATAACATTAGTCTTAAGGAAATAATGTTAAGAATTAGTAGATTTAGTCTGTAATGTAAAAAAGATAAGACCATCTAAAATACTGAGTATATAGTAGGTGAGATTATGAAGTCTATTAAAGTATTTATTCTAGGTTTTAGAAGAGGCCCTAAAAGCCAGTATCCTAATCAAGTTATTTTGAGAATAGATAATGTAGTTGATTATAAGGAAGCCTCAAAATATATTGGCTATAAGGTAGTTTATAAAGATAGTAATGGAAATATCTACAGAGGTAAAATAGTTAGATTACATGGAAGAAAAGGGCTAGTAAGAGCAGTATTTAAGCCGAATTTACCCGGTCAAGCTATTGGGGGAGTTGCTGAATTAATTTCTTAGCTCCCCATTTTCCTTAATTGTTTCTTATACATTTCAACGAGTTCGTGAGATGTAGTTGCATCCTCTGGGCCTTTATCCGGCCTCCATCTTATGAATCTAGGGAATCTAATGGATATGCCTACGCCAGGCTTAATCTTGTCCATAGCACATGTATGAATAGGTGATAAGGTTATTTCAGCACCAATGATCTCTGCTACAAGAGCTGGTGTCACCCATACATCCGGCTCCATCTTTGCAACAACTCTTGGATGTTTATGATCGATTACATAGGGTTCGAGCATTTCCGGAAGCTTAGCAAGATCCTCATCTGTAAAGCCACTGCCGACTTTACAAACGGTTTCGAAGACATCTTTATCCGGATTATATGCTGCCATCAGTAATGCTCCATATGTACCTCCTCTTCTTCCACGCCCATGAAACGCTCCTACAACTACAAGATCGACTGTATCAATCATTTCACTCTTATAATCACGCTTATACTTTATCCATAGCCATCCACGTGCACCCGCCTGATATATAGCGTTTCCATGTAGTGCCTTAACAACAACTCCTTCAACTCCATCTTCAATAGCTTTCAAGAAGAATTTCTCAAGTTCCTCAGGATCTTCTGTAATAATGTACTCCGCTATCTTAAATACCTCGCTCGGTTCAATTATTTCTTCAAGTTTCTTCCTTCTTTCAACAATTGGTTTTTCAGTATAGTCTATTCCATCGGCATAGAGTAGATCGAATAGAAAGACTTTAACGGGGTATTCTTTCATAGCAATGTGTATGTCATGTTTACGCTTCCTATGCATAAGCTCTTGGAAAGGCCTAAGATCTCCTGTATCTGGATCGTAAGCAACTATTTCGCCTTCAATAATTGCTTCATTAGCCTTTAGATGCTTTAATGTATAATCCACTACATCAGGATATTGCCTAGTTATGTTTTCTAGTCTACGAGAAAAGATCCATACTTTCCGTCCCTTCTTATGGATCTGTGCACGTTCACCATCATACTTGTACTCAACAAGAGCTTTACCACCAGCTTTCTTAAGAATCTCTATAGGACTGCTCAATCTTTCAGCAAGCATAGGTCTAACAGGTATGCCTACTTCAGGCTTAATCCCCTTAAGAGCTTCAATACCTTTTTCAGCAACAATTTTAGCTACATTACCTAGATCTGCTCTTAGATTATATGCTCTTTCTATAATAGGTCTTGCATGAGCTCCTCCACCATAAACTATTGCTAGCGCATCCATAATAGTTGCATCACCTATACCTAGTCGAAGCCTACCTTCTGCAAAACGTACAATGTACTTTGCTTCTTTAGGAGCCGCATCGGATAATAAGCCTGCAAGAAGCTTTAGTTTAATATCGCGACTACCTTCGCCAGTTGCTAAGGCTATACGGGCCAGAGTATTATAGACCTTAAGAACAGTTAACTTCTCAACTTTTTCAGTAGGTATAAACGCTAGTAAACCCATGCCTCCTTTACCCGTTGCTTTAGACTTTAATTGTTCAGCAGCCTTACCAAGATCCCCTAATTTCTTGTATAGATTTTCAACATCGGATTCACGAGAATTAGTAGCTAAGGCTATGGCCTTAATCAATGTCTTTTCAGCAACACCTAATTCAGGGAGATCAGTCCATTCAGGCCATAGTTTACCTTGCAGTAGATAAACAACTTTATCTATGATGTCAGGAGGCGTTCTCTTAAATAAGTCAACTAGATATAATGTCATCTGAGTACGTGATGTAATAGCTTCTATTTTCTCGAAAGTACTAGCTAATATATCGAACTCCATATCTTTTAGTGAAGAGATTTTATTTGCCTCCATATTAAATACACACTCACTATAGTATTCAATAATATATTATGGGGAAACGGTATATTTAAGGGGAAAGACTATTAGATTTCATAGGCACCACACCGATGAATGGTACCCGGCAAGTAGGATAAATCCAATGACTTATCAGTGTTACACTGAGGTGTGGTGCCTAATGAATGTTTTATTATGGTGTATACGCTGTAGCCTTTAAAACAGACTTTACATCAATTATTAATTTCTCATCAGCTTCTCCTTGTATAAGCACGCCCTTTAATCTCCCACTATGATCTCTTAATAACATGTATCTTCCACTAACAAGTTCAGCTAATCTATTGTTTAGATACTCTAGCTTTACATCATTTATATTAATGGGCTTGGGCAATAAGATCCTTACGCCATCGACACTGGTAGAAACTACAAGATCTTCTGGTAGAGTTGTTGAAGGATATTGTTCAATAAAAGTTATTAATGCTTCTATGATCTCTAATTCCCGTCTTAGTTCTTCAGCTCGTTTCTTTAACCAATTAAGTATATCCTCCATAGCCATTATATCTGCCTCCAACTATTATTTATTAAACTCTAAACACTTTAATTACATATGCTCTAGTGTAAACGGTGTATAGAATGTTAGCTAGAACATATCTGGTAGTTCTATTGTTCATTATGATAGCACTATCAACTTTACCTCTCCATGTATATGGGATCTATGAAGGCTATAAGAGGGGCTTAAACTTAGCAACACTTGCAGTTGGTGGGAACTATGGAGTAGTTATTCCTGTCTACATAGAAGTATCTTATCCCGGCCATGGAGAAATTACAATTCAGTCTATGGGTTATGGGGTATCGTCTGATGTAAGATCTTCTATAGAATATGCTATTAGATTAGCATCAAGGTTTTCAGGAACGCACTTTAACGATTATGATTATAAAGTAGTTATCAAAAGCGAATACAATGTATCTGGATTAAGTGCTACACTTGCTTTTACTTTAGGATTTACTACTCTCTTAAGAAATGATCCATGGGATGGTAATGCTACGGCAACTGGTTTACTAGCTCCTAATGGAGTAGTAGGAAACATTTCTGGGATCATGTTAAAATACAAGGCTGCTAGAGAACATGGATACATAAGAGTTATTGGCCCATATACACCTGCACTACTACAATCGGAACATTATTATCCTGCATCGACATTTATTGATTCATATGAGTATTTTATAGGCAAGAAATTATATCCACAGTATGTAAAAGTCTTTGAAGAAATACTATTTAACAATTCTAAGAACATTATTTATGGCTTCTATAAAGCTTGGAATGAACTTTATAATTATAGTCAAGAAATCATTGATTATGTAGATGAAAATATAGATTTACTACCAAGTAATCTAAGAAAATATGTTGAAAATTATTTAACTATAGGTTTAAAGAGTGTTAATGAATCAATTGTCCAAATTAATGAATCAAATTATTATACTGGCGCTAGTAGGGCATTTTATGGATTCTGGAATATTCTTACAGCATATAATATTATAAGGTATTATATGGATCGTGAAGGCTTCTTGGATACTATAAGGGATCAATATAATAAGAATTATTCTGTCATTCGTGATCATATAGTAAGGAAGTACATTGGCAAGGGTGAATTGTCTATTGAAGAAATAGATATTATAGTAAATGCGTATGAAAGATTATTTGAATCAAAGTATTTATTTAATGAATCATTACCTATACTTTTAAATGAATCATCTAGTATTGAAGAACGAGTTTATGCTCTTCAAAGTGTCTCTGTTGCTATTGCTAGGCTTTATACAGCTCGACAATGGTCTAATTTAATTAATTATGTCTCTAGTTATGAAAATAAACTATTCACTTATGATGTCATTAAGGAGGTATTAAGAGAGGAGATGAATTTAGCTGAGACAATGTATAATTACATACTATATTTATTTATGGGTAAGGGGAAGGAGTTCCTCGAGAAAACTATTAAGGAGCCTCTAGATGATGCAAAGAAGTTCATTGATGTTGATCCATTGTATGCCTTTTCAGAGATTATGAAGGTAGAAAGAGATCTAGGCAATACGTTATTGTCTATACCTA
>CAZITZ010000030.1:5932-13113 GCA_964542295.1 uncultured Desulfurococcaceae archaeon | reverse complement strand
CCTCCAATACACAAGATCTCTATAAAGAGGATAAAGGTTTTTATTAAAAAGGAAAAGTTGAGGAATGCATAAATGTCATAGCTAGGAAACATATATAAATAGATCGAGGCCTTAATATTAAATAATTTTTATACTGTAGAACAATTTTATCAGCATACCATAGTTTAGAAATATACATTAATGTACTAAGGTAAAGAGTAGGCCAAAACATGTTAATATAAGCAAAGTATATTGATGGTATAAAGGAGGTTGCAGTAATGATGTTTAGCACTAATGATAGATCTAGTTTAGGCTTCTTCATGAAATTTTCCAGCCATAGTTTTTTACCAAAAACAACATAAGTGAACCAGTTTTCCTTCTTTCCTGGCTTTGGAAAAAGTAAATGGATTAACCATTGTCCATAAAATAACAAAGCCAATGCCTATCCAGCTATGATACCATATAGCTAAATACAGAAATGGTGCGATAAGCATTCTTGCTAATCCGCTTCATGGATTAGAATGTCTTTGCCAAAACGCATCTATTATTTTCCTATAACCGATCATCGATCACAGCTCCATACATCTATATTCCTAAACAATATTTATCTTTTGACTTTATTCTTATTTTTAGTATATTATCTTAGCAGTAATAATGTGTTTAACATTATTAAGCAGAATTCATTAATAGACATGCATACTAGTTTATCCAATTATCCGTAATAAAGATTAAATACAATGATACAATGTATGGGACATGGTAGACCCCTGTAAATTATTTATCTTTGTTTTCTCCTTTTATTAGATCCATGTATTTAAATAATAAACTTATGCTAGAAAAATAATTAATTATCAATACTATTCTACTTACTAGATTTACATAGTCTATATCAAGACTCTAGTGGTTTTAAGTCCAATGTAATATTATTACTGGATATAATGATAAAAATATTGAAATATTATTTATTCAAAGGCCAAGCATCATTGCCAAAGAACCTTTCTTATAGGCTTCAATAGCTGATCTCAACTCGGGCTTATTCCTAGCGTATTCTTCTAGAGGAATCTTATTTAGAACAGCTTCAATTGCTTGTCTCATTGCTCTAGCTCCCGCCCGTGAACCCATTGGATGAGCGTGGATTGCTCCGCCTGCAGATATTCCAACATCTATTCCTAGATCTTTTATTATTTGTGGTACATGTAGTTGTGTTATACCTCCTGATGGACATGGAAGAGTTTGTTTTATGTTATACATAGGTGCACGTAAGTATTTAGCTATTCTCAAGTATTTCTCCTTAGTAAATGTCGGTACTTTACCATAGGGGGCAGGATAAATATTCATATCAGCACCAGCTATTCTAACAAGTTTACCAAGTATTAATGTTGAAGTTATTCCTCCTGTTGGAGAAGTATACATTGTACCCGAGAAGTCAATACTATGGACTAGTATTGGAAGCTTTATACTTGGATCTTCTGCTAATGACTTAAAAGCACCTAGACCTACAGAGACACAATTAACCATTAACGCGTTTGCCCCGAGTTCTTGTACTCTTTCAGCTAATTCAAATAGTTTCGGTGGATCGCTAGTTATATTAACAGTATACAGTTTCTTTTCACCTGTTTCTGAGACAGCTTTATCTAGAGCCTCCATAAACTTTGTAACACGTTCCTCTACTCTATTAAAACTCTGGTTTGCAAGAAGTTCATCATCTTTTATAATATCTACTCCTCCAGCCCATGCTTCATAGGCTAGTTTTGCCCCAATATCTGGGGGATAGTATACACATGGTTTTATCATAGCAACTATAAATGGCCTATCATAGACGCCAAGAATATTTCTTAATCCCTCGACACCAAACTTGGGGCCTTTAAATAATTTTAAGTACTCTTTAGGCATCCATATATCTAGGAGCTTTATCCTACCATAAGCCATTATATTCCCTGCTATTGTGGAGAAAATCATTGATATATCTGTCTCAAAATTAATCCATGGAAAAGCTATTGCAAAGATAAACCATCTCAATCGGGTTTCTTTAGGTATTTCGATTTCATGATCAGGTAATTCATATACACCTATGACTTTTGCCCCAATTGTTTTTCTCATTTCAGGTGTTTCCATAGGTGTTCTAATCCACGTCCCAGTAGTTTGTTCAGTTGCTATAGCTCTAGCAACCATATCTGGGTTAAGATTAGGCCATAAACCAGTCATGTATAATGCTATGACGTACTTATCTTGATCTATGGTTTCATATATTACATCTAGAAGATCTTCGTAATCGATCTTTAAGGGAAACATTGTACTCCCCATATACTATAGTTCATAGATTAAAAATTTATTTTTGATTATAGAGAGTAGTTTTACCCATTTATCTCTCTGTATATATTTCTAATCTGTTTATATAATTTCATAAAGTATTTGAATTTTTTATCATATAATTTAACTAACTTAGGCTCTGGATTAAATGATCTTTCTGGCTTCACAATTTTCTTTGCAATACTGAAATCACTTAATTTTAGACCAACTAATCCGATTATTGATGCGCCAATAGCTGATGATTCTCTAACACTATTCATTCTAATAATCTTGGTATTTAGGGTATTAGCAAGAATATAGCATAAACTGTCATATAATGCACCCCCACCTACAATATTAATATGATCTATTTCTTGGCCTAATAATTTTCGGTAATAGATATAGGCCCATTTAATATTAAATGCTATACCTTCGATGATCGAGTATATTAAGTGTTCTAACTTATTTTCTAAGCTAATATTGAATAGTCCTCCTCTAACATAGGGATCATCTATAGGAGATCTTTCACCGTACAGCCAGGGTAAGAATATAATCTTATTTTCTTCAGGTGATACTTTAAGAACAAGTTCATCTACCTTCTTATACATCTCCTCCTTTACTTCACCATATACCGTTTTAAGTATCCAATCAATAGCTGCCGAGCCTGTTTCTTGTTCAGCGATAAGCATGTATCTACCAGGTATAGCACTTAATAAGCAGCCCATGTAGTGCTGTATATCAAGTTTACGTTTCGGGACATGTGCAATAAGCCAATTACTAGTGCCCATGTATATATGTGTCTCGTAGTCATCTATGGCTCCTGAACCTATAGCTGTTGCAGTCATATCACCGCATCCAACTATTACTTTAGTTCCTTCTGCTAGCCCTAGTTCCTTTGCCGCTTTATTAGTCAATAGACCAGCTATTTCCGTTGGATGTTTTATCTCCGGAAGCTTTTCAAGATCTAGTCCAACAGCTCTAACTAAACTACTATTCCAAGTAATACTAGGTTTTCTAGTATCTGTCAACCATGTTAAGTTAGCTTCATCAACACTTATAACAGCTTTATTTGTCATCTTATATATTAAATACCCTTTTACATCGAGGAATTTCCATGTTCTAGAATAGATTTCAGGGTGTACGTTCTTTATCCAGGAATACTTTGATAAAGGATCTTTTCCTGCTTTACCTGGAACTCCTCCACTTATACGTAGGAATCTTAATAGTAAAAAGAGGTTATATCCAGCTCTCTTTGGAAAGCCAGTAAATAATTCTCGTGGATAACCAGCAGATCTCATGTCTAACCAAGTCAGTATGTTAATAAGAGGCTCTCCGTCTCTCGATACAGGTACAACCCCTGCCATTTGAGTATCCATTACTATACCTGTGATCTCTGTAGGTTTTACACGTGCTTCATTAATAATTCTACTTGTTGACTCAACAATAGCATTCCATAGTTCTTCAGGAGATTGCTCCGCATATCCATGTTGAGGCATGTAGAGCCTTAGTTTAGTTGTTGCTCTATGTCTAATAGTATAATTGGTGATGTCAAAAAGAATTGTTTTTATAGAGCTTGTACCGACATCATATGCTATGATGTACATATTGGGTCACTTTGGTAGATATTTTGCTAGTAATTCTTCAATATCATAAAGTCTCCTACCCATGGGCCCTTCTTCAATAACTTTTATGGGTATACCTTTACCCATAGGTGTTATAACATATTTCTTAGCTAGTTTGAATAATTCAATAGGTTCAATGACTGCTTCAGGAGGATATACTCCATATTCTTTAATTAATTTCTCTTTCATCAATATTCCTCCAAGAGCAAGAGGTATACCTGTTCCTTCACCCATACCTAATCCTTTAGCTATGGAGTAGAAAGTATACTTGTACTTCTCACTCTTATATACTCCTTCAACTACGATCATTAGGCAGCCTATAGGCTTTGTTAATCCTGAACTTTCTAATATCTCATTTCTTTTCTTTAATATATACGCTATTGCAAAGTCCCTAGTCTTTATTCTAACATTGTTTACTTCTATCTCTTCATCACTAAATAATCCTGCTCTTACAAGTGCTCTTATAAGATAAGCATATTCTGGAGGCAGAACAAGGCCTAAATTCGTAACTCTATTCTTAACTCTTATATACTTAGGCAAAGTAATTGTTTCAGGATGAGGATATAGGTAAACCTTATATCTACCTATCTCTGGAAATTCAACTTCATATTCAAACTTTCTAGCCAGATCGGTATCTAGTTTAGTATATACTATTTTACCATCCAGATAAATAGGTATGTCAATCATCATCGAATGAGCTCTATGTTGAATAACGGCAGGGCCCTCATAAGGTTCGCCTCCATGAGCATGATATATGTCTATAGAATGAACTTCGGTAAATAAGTAATCAGCAGCAAATCTAGCTATTACATTACTTAGTCCAGGAGAACTACCCATACCAATAAGAGCTCTAACTTTATTTTTAATCGCGTCTTCTGCTAGACCTAACATTTCAATTGTAGCATCATAGTCATCACATATGTCTACATAATCAACTCCTGTATCTATAGCTGCCCTAAGTATTTTAAGACCATACTTATAGAATGGCCCTACAGCATTCAATACTATATCTGATTTCTTCATAAGTTTCTTAAGTGATTCTGAATCATTTACATCGATATATTTGGTGACTATATTTAGAGATCTATATTGTTCGAATATTTTATTTAATACGTCTACTCTCTTATCAGCAAGAACTATTTCCTCGAATACATTAGATTTTATAAGGAAATATGAACATGCTCTACCAACTGCACCAGCAGCTCCAAGAACTAGAATGCGAGACATGTTGTCTCACCAATTGATATTTTTAATTGCCTTAGATTAATTATTCTTTATCTAAAACTAATTAAACTACTATTATCAATCAATGTAAGAACAGATAAAAGAAATATTTGGAGAATAAATTAATCAGATTAAAACTAGTGCCGTAACTGCTTAAAACCTATAATGTATTTACACTACAATATACTGGTGAATAATAAGGTTGGGCGATATCATGGTTATTATAACATTTGATTGTTATGGTACATTAGTAGATTGGGTTTATTCTTTAGGTTCTTACATAAGTAAATACGTAGATAAAGATGCGGTAGAGGAGTTCTTTTTATGTGATTTTGAAGAAGTTAAAACATATAGGCCATATAGTGAGATCCTTAAGACATGTCTTAAGAAAATAATGGATTCAAGGAAATTAAAATATACTAAAGAACATGGTGAAGCTTTCGTTAGAGCTTTTGCAAAATCCCCTCCTTTTCCAGACACATTATATGGACTTTTAAAGCTTAAGAAGAAAGGATTTAAAATAGGGATCATATCCAATACTGAGAAGAAGCTCATAAGAGTAACTCTAGCAGGATTATTGGATCTAATAGATTATATAATTACAGCCGAAGATACAGGTTTCTTCAAACCTGATGTAAGGGCCTTCAAGAATGCACTTGAGATCTTGGGAGCAGATATCTCAGAAATAATCCATGTATCTTCATATCCTCACTATGACCTTATTCCAGCTAGAGAACTGGGGTTAAGAACTATACACGTAAAAAGATATAAGTATACTTGGCCCGAAGAGGTTCAAGGAATAGATGAATTAGCTGATTATCTTAATTAGATAATATACACTACTAAAAATAATTTCATAATATAGTAATTACTTGATATGATTAAAAATCTTGATCTATCAGTATATTCCATTATAATAGCATGAAGACAATCAAACTATATAATACGCTATACTAAAGCAATATTAACTAGCTGGTTTCAGAGACGTAAAAGGAGATCTATGATGAAACAGGGTATTGAAGCAAGGATAAAGGAGTTATACGAGCATAATCCTTATAATAAAAAGCTAGTACATATTATACATGAGTTATCTAAGAAATTAAAAGATCAGGGATACGATATTATCAAGATCATGAATTTTTGTGGTACACATGAATGGACAATAACTTACTATGGTATTCGGAGCTTAATGCCCGGAAATATAGATCTAATAGCTGGACCCGGGTGTCCAGTATGTATTACACCAGGCATTTATGTAAGTGAACTAATAAAGCTTAGCTTTAATGGCTATACTATATTGACTTATGGTGACGCATATAAGCTTCCAGGATTAGGTATTTCTAAGATAAATAGTTTATATGATGCAAAGTCTAAAGGAGGAGATGTCATTGTAGTTTATAGTTTTCTCGATGCAATAAAGATCGCGAGGAATAATCCCAGTAAGAAATACATTTTCTTTGCAGTAGGATTTGAAACAACCATGCCAGCAGTAGCTGAGCCATTAAACAAGGGCTCTGTACCAAAGAATTTATATATACTATCTGCTCATAGATACACTCCACCAATTATGAAGTATTTGTTTGATAATGTAAAGGAAGTAGTTATTCATGGAGTTATTGCCCCAGGCCACGTATCTACAATTATAGGTTCTAATGCATGGATGTTTATACCACGAGACTATGGCATAACTACAGTTGTATCAGGATTTGAGCCATTAGATGTTCTTACAGCCATTGCATTAATACTAAAGCATTTACTGATGAACAAGCCAGTGCTAATCAATGAATATAGACGTGCTGTTAAACCCAATGGCAATAAATATTCATTGAAAATTATGGATCTTGTTTATGAGAAAAGAAATGCCTATTGGAGAGGTATAGGAATTGTTGATAGGAGCGGCGGCTATTTAAAAAGAAAATATGGCCTCTATGATGCATTTGAGCAACTAGGTATAAAGGATAATGTAGTAGAAGATCATATACCTGGATGTAAGTGTGGAGAAGTTGTATTAGGAAAAGCAAAGCCTACGGATTGCCCATTATTTATGAAGGGATGTACTCCAGAGAG